>NZ_JAGXJK010000001.1:0-204951 GCF_019091605.1 Micrococcus sp. GbtcB5 | reverse complement strand
CGGGCTCGCCGTGGTCGAGGCCATGGCGCTCGGCGTGCCGGTGGCCGCGCTGCTCAGCGGCGCGATGGGGGAGATCGGCGCCCCGCAGGCCGGCGCGCTGGCCGTGCACCACACGGCGCAGGAGCTCGCGGTCTCGATCCGCCACGCCCGTCCGGCTCACCATAGACCGCTGCCGACGAGGAGAAGATCATCGACGCGGCTCCCGCAGCTCTCATGGCAGCCAGCACGTTTACAGTTGCACCGACGTTCGACCGAAAATAATCCTCCGGCTGCACGACGGAGTCCGCGACGACCTTCTTCGCGGCGAAGTGAACGACGACGTCAATCGACTCTTCTTTAAGGAGAGTGGTCAGCGCAGCTACGGCCGCGTCGCTCGCGAGGTCGATCGTGTACACGGGGACATCGGCCGGAACGCGCTGTCTGAGGCCTGTCGAGAAGTCGTCAACGACGACGATGTCGGCCCGGCCCTGTTGCCGTGCTACGGAGACGAAGTGAGACCCGATGTATCCGGCGCCGCCGGTCACGAGCAGGCGCATGTTGTCCTCCTTGGTCGTGGTACTGCCCGTCTGGGACATACGGGGCGGGGCAGCCGTCACCGACCGCCCCGCCACAGGTGCCGAGTTCGTGTCAGCGCCACTGGCCGCGCGTGTCGATGACCTTCTTGCCCTCGGTGGTGGCACCGAGGCTGGCGAACGCATCGTGGTCCACCAGTAGCAGGACGACGTCCGCCTCCCGAATGCCGTCCTCGGCCGGGACCAACTCCACGTTGTCACGGCCGGCCAGCGCAGCGGGCAGCTCCTCCACGTGCGGCTCCACGACGAGGATGCGCGAACCGGTGAACTGCTGCGCCACCTCGATCGCGATGTTCAGGGCAGGCGATTCACGCAGATCGTCGATGTTCGGCTTGAATGCCAGACCGAGGACGGCCACCACGGGGGCACGGCCGGTGGCCTGCTGCACGTCGAACGCGGCGGCCTTGGCCTGGTCCACGACCCACTTCGGCTTGCCGTCGTTGATCTCGCGGGCCGCACGGATGATGCGGGCCGTCTGCGGTGCGGCGTCGACGATGAACCACGGGTCCACAGCGATGCAGTGGCCGCCCACGCCGGGGCCCGGCTGGAGGATGTTGACACGGGGGTGGTGGTTGGCAAGCTCGATGAGCTCCCACACGTCGATCCCCAGGTCGGAGCAGATCAGGGACAGCTCGTTCGCGAAGGCGATGTTCACATCACGGAACGAATTCTCGACCAGCTTGGCCATCTCCGCGGTGACGCAGTCCGTCACGAGGATCTCCCCCTGACAGAACGCCTCATACAGCTGCTTGGCGCGCTGCGCGGCCTCCGGCGTGGACCCGCCCACGATGCGGTCGTTCGTGACGAGCTCGATCATGACCCGGCCGGGCAGCACCCGCTCCGGGCAGTGGGCGAAGTCCAGGGTGACGCCGTCCAGGTCCGGCCGTGCCTCGCGGATGACGGCGGCCATGTGCTCGGTGGCGCCGGGGGGCGAGGTGGACTCCAGGATCACGAGCTCGCCGCCGCGCAGCTGCGGGGCGAGACCGCGGGCCGCAGCCTCGATGTAGCCGAGGTCCGGCGAATGGCCGTCCTTGAAGGGCGTCGGGACCGCGACGATGTACGCGTCGGCCTGCGGCGTGTTGAGGGACGCGGACAGTCGACCGGCCTTGACGTTGCGCTCCACGAAGTCCGCCAGGTCCGGCTCCACGAAGGGCACGGTGCCTGCGTTGACCGCGTCCACGGTGCGCTGGCTGACGTCCACGCCGTGCACACGCACGCCGTTCTCGGCCAGGATGGCAGCTGTCGGCAGCCCGATGTAGCCCAGGCCGATCACGGCCACGTCCTTGATCTGCGTCGTCATCTAGAGGTCCTCGTTCGTCTAAGCGGTGGCAAGGGCAGAATCCGGCGCGGGCCGGACTCCCCGTGATGCTCTGTCGAGTATAGGGATCAGTTCAGGCAGACGGCGCCGTCACGCCCAGGCGCCGGTAGAGGGCGTCATAGCGCCGGGCGTTCGCCGCCCAGGTCCGATGCCCGAGCACCCACTCCCGCGCCCTGGCTCCGAGGCCGCGGGCCGCGGCGGGGTCGTCGAGTAGCGCCGCCAGGGCGGCGGCCCACGCCTCCGGTTCCTCGGCCGGCAGCACCCGTCCGGTCACGCCGTCCTCGACGATCTCGCTCAGCGCGGGCAGGTCCGAGACGAGGACGGGCCGGGACGTGGCCATGGCCTCCAGCGGCTTCATGGGCGTCACCGCCCGGGTCACGCCCGTGTCCTTGCGAGGCACGCAGAAGACGTCGAGGGCCTGGTGCCACACGGGAGCCAGGGAACGGTCCACCCGTCCCGGCGCGAGCAGCCGATCCTCGATCCCCAGGTCGGCCGCAAGCCGGCGCAGGGCCGGCAGGGCAACGCCGTCCCCCACCACGGCCAGCCGCAGGCGCGGCCTCTCGTCGACGAGCGCGGCGACGGCACGCACAAGGTCGTCGAGTCCCTCGTACGGCACCACGGAGGAGACGGTGCCGACGATCTCGTCGTCCAGGGACAGCCCGAGACGGCGGCGAGCATCCTCGCGTGGGGCGGGCTCCTCCAGGAAGGCGCCCCCCACCCCGTTAGGGCTGAGCACGATGGCGTCCCGGTCCATGCCGGCCGCGGCGATGCGGCGGGCCATCTGCTCACCGAGCGTCACGACGCCGTCGGCAGAACGCACGGCGTCGTCCTCGCGGGCCGTGAACAGGGCGTAGCGGTCGGAGCGCAGCGCCTCGGGTCCGCGCGTCGAGGCCCAGGTGTCCGCCAGCTGCCCGCGCACCTCGTACACCCACGGGACGCCCACGGCCTCCGCAACCGCGCGGGTCACCACGGCGTTGACCCAGTGGGTGGTGGTGTGCAGGACCGCCGGGCGGCGCTCGAGGACCAGATCGAGGAGCATCCGCGCGTGCTGAGCCAGCCGTCCGTCGAATCCCCGGGCCAGGCTCGAGGGCAGGAGGCGGTGGTACACGATGCCGTCCACCATGTCGCGTCGGGCGGCGGTGAGCACGCCGGTCTGGACCGGCCAACCGAGCCGGGTGACGGCCTCTACGTGCCAGCCCTCGTCCCGCAGCGCGCACGCGAGGCTGTGGCTGCGTTGCGCGTATCCGGAACCGGTGTGCGGCAGGGAGTTGGTCAGGACGAACAGTGCCGAGCCCGGGCGGGGCCGATATCCAACGGCCCGGTCCCGGTCTGCCCGCGGCAACGGCAGGGCGCCCCCGCGCAGAGCACGCACCTCGGAGGCGAGCCGGGCTCGCACGACACCGTCCCGGCCGGTGCCGCCGAGCAGGGAGATGGCCGCCTCGACGTCACCGCGGTGCCAGGCCACGCGGGCCCTTGCGGCGGCCAAGCCCGGCGTGTCGACGGGCACGGCGTCGAGGACGGCTTGGGCCCGGTCAGGCTCCTGCGCGGCCGTGAGCACGTCCGCCAGTCGCACCCGATCTGGCGCGCCGGCGGACGGCAGGACCGCCTCGACGTGCTCGAGGAGGTCCACGTGCCGGCCGGCGGCCGCGAGACCCACGGCGCCTAAGACCACGCCGGGGCGTGCGGGCAGGGACTCTGCCAGGCGCCCCAGGCCCACGCGTGCCGCGAGCGGCAGGCGACGGCTGATCTGCAGGCCCAGGACCGCCGGGTCGTCCCGCAGGTGGTCGACCACCGTCCGCAGGACGAGTGGCGCGTGGCCGAGTGCGCGGACGGAATCGAGGAGGATGGAGGTCATGCGTGTCTCCTGTAGTCGGGGACGAGCTGCCCCAGCAGCCGGACGTAACGCCGGGCGACGCTCGGCAGGTCCGCGTGCCGTCGGACCCACGGGCGGCCGCCCTCCCCCACGTCAGTGCGAGCCGGATCGTCGGCGAGCGCGGTCAGATGCGCGACGAGGTCAGCTACCCGTGGGCCGATGACGTCGGCTCCCCCGGCGTCCTCGAGGGTGCGGGCCGCCTCGCCGGTGACCATCCCGGTGACGTGCCGGCCGACGGCGAGCACCTCGTAGGTCTTCGACGGCACCGTGTGGCGGAAGCTGGGCCAGTCGGGCCGCAGCGCCACGACGAGTGTGTCCGCCCAGGCGTACTGGGCCGCCGCATCCTCGCCGTAGCAGGCAGGAAGGATCTCGGCCGGGGAGCCGAGCTCCGCGTTACGCGCCTCGAGCTCGCCGCGCCGAGTGCCGGCGCCGACGAGCCGGACCCGCACCCCTGGCCGGCTCTGGCGGAGTTCGGCCGCCGCCTCCACGAGCCGTTCGAGCCCCTGGCTCTCACCCATGTTGCCGAGGTAGAGGACGTGCAGGTCCCCGGGCTCGCGCCTCCGAGCAGGTGCCCACGCCAGGCCTGCGAGTTCGACGCCGTTGCACAAGGTCTCGGCACGCTCGACCCCCCGCCCGCGCAGCGTCTCCGCGAAGCCGTCCGTGACGGTCACCACGAGTCGGGCCGCGCGCTGACCGCCGGTCACGACACGCTCCATCGCGGCGCCCAGCAGGCCCTGGTGCACCCCGGCCTCGTGGGCGAGATCCGGCCAGGCGTCGCGCATCTCCAGCACGAGGGGGCGGCGCCAGAGGCGGGAGAGCACGACGCCGGGCACCACCACGGGCAGGGCGGGCACGGTGGCCACCACCACGTCCGGGCGTCGGGTGGCCATCCCACGCGGGATGGCGAGCAGCGCGTGCACCACCGCCTCGGCGAAGCGACCGTTGCGACCGGCCTCCCCCAGGGGCAGGCGAGGCGTGGGCAGGACGCGTTCGCCGTCGGGCCCGGCGAAGGGGCGCACGCCCCCGGGCGCGACGACGTCGACGTCCCAGCCCGCCGACCGCAGCGCCGCCACGACCGCGCCCCAGCGACGCGCGGGCGGGGTGCGCTCGGGCCGGTAGGAGTGGGAGACCACCAGGAGGCGGGGGCGGCGCGGCTCAGTCGTCACAGGGGTCCTCCCCGAGGGCGGGTGCGGGCGTGGTGCCGGTCAGCAGGGTCAGCACGGGGGCGGGCCCGCCGGCGGCCTGGGCCTTCTTCTCCTTCGTAGGCTCGTGCTCGTCGACATAGCGCTGGACGTCGTCGTCGGCGAGGGCGGAGCGCAGGTCCGCCAGCTTGTCCTCGTCGAGCTCGACGATGGCGTCGCCGTTCGGCCCCTCCGCGAAGCCCTTGCGAGGCACCGTGAACATCTCGACGTCCTCGCCGCGGACGTCGCGCAGCTGCCACGCGAGCGAGGCGATCACGCCCGACGTGAGCCCCTCGTCCACACCGAGGTGGTCGGAGAACGTGGCGACGACCTCGGTGGTGCGGGCGGGATTGCCCAGGATCTGCGGGCTGAGGAAGCGGTCCATCGCCCCGGCCAGGTAACGCTGCTGGTTCTTCACGCGGGTGACGTCACCGTCGTCGAAGGCGTGCCGTTCGCGCACGTAGCGCAGGGCGGCGGTGTCCTGCAGCAGGATGTGTCCGCGCGGGTAGTACGAGGGGTTGGCCTGACCGGAGGAGAAGGCCTGCGGGTTGCAGACCTCGACGCCGCCCAGCGCGTTCGTCACGCCCCGGAAGCCCTGGAAGTCGACCTCGAGGACGTGGTGGATCGGCACTCCCAGCAGCAGCTCCACCGTGTCCACGGCGAGCGCGTAGCCGCCCGTGTCGAAGGCCGAGTTGATCTTCGCCTCACCGTGGCCGGGCACGGTGACCCACGAATCCCGCAGCACGGACATGACGTAGACCTGGCGTCGGTCCGCGGGGATGTGCACGAGCATCATGGTGTCCGAGCGCTGGCCCATGTCCTGCTCGCCCTCGCCCTCGCGGGAGTCGGAGCCCAGGACGAGCACGTTCAGCGGGCCGTTGCCGGCCGCCTGCTCGAGCGCCCCCACGTCCACCGTCTGCCGGTGGTCGTCGAAGGTGCGCCCGAGCGAGCCCGCGTACCAGGCGCCCAGACCGAGCAGCGCCGCGAGCAGGACGGCGAGCACGCCGACGACCCACGGCCAGCGCCGGCGGCGCCGCGCGACCGGCGGGGCGTCGTCGCGCGGGGGCTCGGGACGCGGCAGGGGCTCGGGCGTCCAGGACGCGGCCGGGGGATGGCTCACTCGTGTCTCCTGCTCGAGGTCGGGGGTCAGCCCAGTCTACGGACGCCTCGTCAGGCGTCGGCCGCCGCGGCCCGGCGACGGCGGGGCGTCGGCTGGCAGCGCGGGCACAGGTGGCTCGCACGGTTCATGAACGGCACGCGGACGATGCGGGAGTCGACCCCCTCGGCGGCGCAGCGGCGACACGGCTGCCCGGTGCGCCCGTAGGCCGCCAAGGAGCGGGCGAAGTAGCCCGATCGCCCGTCCACGTTGACGTAGAGCGCGTCGAAGCTCGTGCCCCCCACCTCCAGGGCCCGGCGCATCACGTCCTGGACGGCCGCCATGAGGCGCAGCGTGTCCGCCCGGCGCATGCGCTCGGTCGGGCGCTCGGGGTGCAGGCGGGCGCCCCACAGGGCCTCGTCCGCGTAGATGTTGCCGATCCCGGAGACCAGCGACTGGTCCAGCAGCGCGCGCTTGAGGGTGGAGCGGCGGCGCGCCAGGCGCGCGTGCACGGCCGCGGGGTCGAACAGGGGGTGCAGCGGGTCCAGGGCGATGTGGGCGGCCGTGGTGGGGATCCGCTCGCCGCCGGCGGCGTCGTCGGGCCGCAGCGCGTCGAGCCACCAGCCGCCGAAGATCCGCTGGTCCACGAACCGCAGCTCGCGGGCGGAGCCGTCCGCCGCGGTGACGGGCAGGCGCAGGCGCAGGTGTCGCTGGTCGGCGGCCCCCGGTTCGTCCACGAGGATCTGCCCGCTCATCCCCAGGTGCACGACGACGGCGTCGTCGCCCTCGGCCAGGGGCAGCCAGAGGAACTTGCCGCGGCGAGCCGGCTCGGCCAGCTGGGCGCCGCGCAGCCGCTCCCGGAGGGCGTCCGCACCGCCGGGGCTGCGACGCAGCGAGCGGGGGTCGAGGACCTCGAGCTCCGCGGCGACGGCGTCCGTGGCCCACCGGGCCAGGCCGCGCCGGACGACCTCGGCCTCGGGCAGCTCCGGCACGGGCTCAGCGCCCCGCGGCCGGCAGATCCGCCTCGAGGGCGGGCCACGAGGCGGCCGCGGCGTCCCGCTCGGCCTGCTTCTTGGAGCTGGCGACGGCGGAGCCGTACTCGCGCTCGCCGACGACGAGGGTGGCCCGGTAGCGGGGGTCGTGCGCGGGGCCCTGACCCTCGATCGCGTAGCGGACGGCGCCGAGACCGTGCCGGCTGGCGGCCTCGGCCACGACCGTCTTCCAGTCGGTGCTCTCGCGCAGCAGGTCCGGCTCGTCCAGCAGCGGCACCACGTGGCGGTGCACGAGTGCGGCCGCGGCCACAGCCCCGTGGTCCACGTAGACCGCGCCGATGAGCGCCTCGAGGGTGTCGGCGAGGATCGAGTCCTTGTCCGCCCCGCCGGTGCGGCGCTCCCCCGTGCCCAGGCGCACGAACGGGCCGATGCCGATCCGGCGCGCCACCTTCGCCAAGGCACGCGTGGACACGACGGCGGCCCGGCGGCGCGCGAGGTCGCCCTCGGCCAGGTCCGGGTACACCGTGAAGATGTGGTCGGTGACCACGTAGCCCAGCACCGAGTCCCCGAGGAACTCGAGGCGCTCGTTGGTGGGCAGCCCGCCCTGCTCGTAGGCGAACGAGCGGTGCGTCAGAGCGCGTTCGAGCGTCTCGGCGGTGATGTGCACGCCGAGACGCTCGAACAGCTCTTCTGGCTCGGGCGCGGGCTCAGGCCCGCGGCGAGCCGATGGGGACGCCATCTCAGGCGTCGGCGACCTTACGGCCCTTGTACTCGAAGAACAGGGGGGTGCCGGCGGCGTCGGTCTTCAGCTCGGCCTGGTGGGGCAGGCGGTACGAGACACGACCGTTCTCGACGGACTTCACCAGGGCGGGCGCGGTGGCCTTCCACTGCGACCGGCGGGCACGGGTGTTGGCACGGGACATCTTCCGCTTCGGGACTGCCACGACTATCTCTCTTCTGTCTCGGTGATGGAGGTCTCTGAGGTGCCCGCGAGGTGGGCCAGGGCGGCCCAGCGCGGGTCCACGCGCTCGTGGGCGTGCCCCTCGGGCGCGTCCTCGAGGCGGATGCCGCAGTCGGCGCACAGGCCCTCGCAGTCCGGCCGGCACAGCGGCTGGAACGGAAGGGCGATGACCACGGCGTCCCGGAACACGGGTTCCAGGTCCACGGTCTCGCGCACCACGAGCGGCTGCTCGCCGGCGTCGTCCTCGGACGTGCCGGTGAGGTACAGCTCCTGCAGGTCCACGGTGATCCCCTCGTGCAGCGGGCGCAGGCAACGGCCGCACTCGCCCTTCAGGGTCGCGTCCGCGGTGCCGGTGACGAGGACTCCCTCGTGCACCGACTCCAGACGCAGGTCCAGTTCGACGGGGTCCCCCTCGGGGATCCCCAGCAGCGGCGTGGAGACGCCCGCGGGGGCGGGCCACTCGGCCGTCAGCTCGCGCTGGACTCCGGCCCCGCGCGTCAGATCGCGCACGGGGATCACCCACGGCGAGTCGGCGCCGTGGTGCTGGATGCTGTCCATGGTCGCTCCTCTCGGCGGGTGGGACGGCGGGGGTACACGGCCCGTCCGCACGCCCTCTGCGGGGATGCGATGCGGCCTGGACACGGGTCCAGCCACGACGGACCGACAGCCCATCCTACCGGGTGGGTCCGCCTCGGCCAAAGCCAGCGGCGGTCCGCGCGTCGCCGGCCCGGCTCAGAGCCCGGCGGTGAACTCCCGGAGCCAGGCCCGCAGGTCGGCCCCGAGGTCCTCGTGCCGCGTCCCGAACTCGATGACCGCCTGCAGGTAGCCGAGCTTGTCCCCCGTGTCGTAGCGGCGGCCGTCGAAGACGACGGCGTGCACGCCGCGGCCCTCGCCCTCCTCCGTGGCCAGCCTCTGCAGCGCATCGGTGAGCTGGATCTCCCCGCCGCGGCCGGGCGGGGTCTCGTCCAGCACGTCGAACACCTGCGGGACCAGCACGTAGCGGCCGATGATCGCGAGGGTGGAGGGGGCGTCCTCGCGGGCCGGCTTCTCCACGAGGTCGGTGACGCGGACGACGTCGTCGCCCTCCCCCGGCACGGCCTCCACCGCGGCCACGCCGTAGGCCGAGACGGCCTCCTCCGGGACCTCCATGAGGGCGATCACGGAGCCGCCGAGGCGCTGCTGCACGTCGATCATGCGCTCGAGCAGCGCCTCGCCGTCGCCGATGATGTCATCGCCCAGCAGGACCGCGAACGGCTCCTCGCCGACGTGGCGGCGTGCGCAGTTCACCGCGTGGCCGAGCCCGAGGGCCTCGCCCTGACGGACGTAGTGGATGTCCCCCACCAGGTCCGACTCGCGGATCTGCGAGAGCCGCGTGGCGTCGCCCTTGCGCTCCAGCGCGGCCTCCAGCGCGGGATGGCGGTCGAAGTGGTCCTCGAGGGCCCGCTTGTTCCGGCCCGTGATCATCAGCACGTCCGCCAGGCCCGCACGCCGGGCCTCCGACACCACGTATTCGATGGCCGGGCGGTCCACCACCGGCAGCATCTCCTTCGGCATGGCCTTGGTGGCCGGCAGGAAGCGGGTGCCCAGGCCGGCGGCCGGGATCACGGCCTTGCGGGTGCGGGGGCGGGAGGGGGGCGGGACGGTCATCGGCGGTTCTCCTGCGGTGGATGCGGTGGGACGAGCGAAGGGATGGCCCGCGGGTGGGCCGGGCGGGGTCAGGCCCCGCCGTCGAGGCCGCGCAGGACCGCGGCCGGGACGAGCTCGGCGACGTCGCCACCGAGTCCATGGACCTCCTTGATGAGCGAGGAGGACACGTGGGTGTACCGGGCGTCGGCCGGGAGGTAGACCGTCTCGACCCCGGTGAGGTGGCGGTTCATCGCGGCCATCGGTGCCTCGAACTCGAGGTCGGCGCCGCCGCGCAGCCCCTTGACGATCGCTTCTGCACCGATCTGCCGGCAGAACTCGGCCAGCAGGCCCGGGCCCATGGGCCGGACCGCGACGCCGGCGAGGGAGGACACCGTCGCCTCGATCATGGCGATGCGCTCGTCCACGCTGAAGCGGTACGTCTTGGCCGGGTTGGAGGACACGGCGACCACGACCTCCTCGAAGAGGTTCGCGGCTCGCGCGATCACCTCGACGTGCCCCTTGTGGAGGGGATCGAACGAACCAGGGCAGACGGCACGACGCATGGGTGCCAGCCTAGCGGGGGCCGCGCCGGGCGGCGACGGACGCCCGTCCGGTCCGGCTCCGGCGCGCCGCGGTCGTGACGGACGCGGCGCGCACCGCCGTGGGCGGTCCGCGGCGATGGGTACAGTGCGGCCATGGACGGAAACCAGGCCACCCCCGGATCAGCACGGCACGACGTCGACGTGGACGCGCCGTGGCGTCGCACGGCGGCGGCCGCGGGCCTGCTCGGCGACGCCGGCCCCGTGCCCACCGTGTTCGAGACGATGACGGGCCTCGCCGTCGAGCACGGGGCCGTGAACCTCGGCCAGGGCTTCCCCGACGCCGACGGCCCCGACGCGCTGCTGCGGCTGGCGGCCGACGCCGTGCTGGCGGGCCCCAACCAGTACGCCCCCGGCACGGGCGACCCCGTGCTGCGGCAGGCCGTCGCAGAGCACCGCCGGCGCCACTGGGGCGTGACGGAGGACCCCGCCACGCAGGTCATGATCACCACGGGTGCCACCGAGGGCATCGCCGCGACGGTCCTGGCGTTCGTGCGCCCGGGCGACGAGGTCGTCACGGTCGAGCCGTTCTACGACTCGCACGCCGCCACGATCGCCCTGACCGGCGGCCGACACGTGAGCGTGCCGGTGGAGGCGCCGGACTTCCTGCCGGACCCGGCGCGGGTGGCGGACGCGATCACCGACCGCACGCGCCTGCTCATCGTGAACACGCCGCACAACCCCACGGGCGCGGTCTATCCGCGGGAGCTGCTCGAGGAGCTCGTGGCCCTGTGCCGGTCCCGGGGCGTGCTGATCCTCTCGGACGAGGTCTACGACCACCTCGTCTACGAGGGCGAGCACGTCAGCCTGCGCTCGGTCGCGGGCGCCGAGGACATCGCCCTGACGGTCTCCAGCGCGGGCAAGGCGTTCGCGGTCACCGGGTGGAAGGTCGGCTGGCTGACCGGCCCGGCCGAGCTCGTCGGGGCCGCGCGCGCCGTCAAGCAGTTCCTCACCTACTCCTCCGGCCCCGCCTTCCAGCGCGCGCTGGGTGCCTACCTGCCCACCGACGACGCCGAGCGGCACCTCGCCGGCCAGCGCGAGCGGTACCGCGACGCCCGGGATCGGCTCGTGGCGGGCCTGCGGGAGGCGGGCCTGGACCCGGTCGTCCCGGCGGCGGGCTACTTCGTCGTCGTGGACCTGGCCCCGTGGGGTGTGACGGACGCGGCCGAGGCCGCGGTGCGGTGGACGCGTGAGGCCGGCGTCACGGGCATCCCCGTGGGCGCGCTCTGCCGCCCGGACGGGGGCCACCTGCGGTCGTGGCTGCGGCTGGCGTTCTGCAAGTCTCCCGATGCGATCGACGAGGCGATGCGCCGCCTGGCCGAGGCGGCCCCGCGGCTGCGCACGCCCTGACCCCCGACGCTTTCGTTGACGAAACGGCGGTCCCCAGAGCATTTTCGTTCGGGAAACGGCGGTCCCCGGAGCACTTGCGTTCGGGAAACGGCGGCCGCCGTGCTCGCGGTTCGGTGCTGAGCACAGTCCGTTCCGCCCTCTCGTCGCCCCAATGAGAACGGGACGAGACGCCGCCGTTTCCCGAACGAAAACGGGCCGAGACGCCGCCGTTTCCCGAACGAAAACGGGTGGGTGGGGTCAGCGCTCGTCCTGCCAGAGGTACAGGGCGGTCTCGCCGTAGACGCGCACCTCGACCTCCTCGAGGCCGCGCGGCCGGCGCGGCGCCGCGTCCCGGGCCGCCCGCTCCAGCACGAACAGCCCGCCCGGGGCAAGCCGCCCGGCCGCCGCCTCCAGCACGGCCTCGAGCGGCGCGCCGGCCACCGGGTACGGCGGGTCGGCCAGGATCAGGTCCACGGGCGCGGCCTCCGCCGCGAGCGCCTGCTCCACGCTCCCGGCGCGCACGCGCACGACGTCGGCCCCGCGCGCCCGGTTGACCAGCGCGGCGTTCGCGCGGCACGCGGTCACGGCCTTCCGGTCCCGCTCGACCAGCAGCACCGATGCCGCTCCGCGGCTGGCGGCCTCGCACCCCAGGGCGCCGGAGCCGGCGTAGAGGTCGAGCACGGCCGTCCCGTCCAGCCAGTCGCGGGCCTCGAGCCACGAGAACAGGGCCTCCTTGGTGCGGTCCGTGGTGGGGCGCGTGCCGGTGCCGGGGACGGCGGTCAGGGGCCGCCCGGCGGCCGCGCCGGCGATGATGCGGGACATGGCTCAGCCCTTCTCGAGGTAGTCGGCGGCGGTGAGGTGCTCGGCCTCCCAGCGGGCCACCTCGGCGGCGAGCGCCGGGTGGGCGGAGAGCCCGGGGCCGGCCGCCATCACGCGCGTGACGGCGTCGGCGGCCACGGCGATCAGCGGGGCGTCGGCGATGACGTCCACGTGGCGCAGCCCCGAGGCCAGCCCGGACTGGGCGGCGCCGAGCACGTCGCCGACGCCGCGCTGCGCGAGGTCCTCCTGCGCGATGCGCATGCCGTCCTGCTCCTGGGCCAGGACCTCGAGCCGGCGCAGCGACGGGTGCCCGTCCGGCAGGCGCGTGGCCAGCAGGCAGACCGCCGCCCCGGGCCCGCGGCCCACGCGGCCGCGCAGCTGGTGCAGGGTGGACAGGCCGAAGTCGTCGGCGTCGAGGATCGCCATGACCGTCGCGTTGGGCACGTCCACACCCACCTCCACGACGGTGGTCGCCACGAGCACGTCCGTCTCCCCGCGCGCGAAGGCCTGCATCGCCGCGTCCTGCTCGGCCTGGTCCATGCGCCCGTGCACGGCGTCGATCCGCAGCCCCGCCAGCGCCGGGAGACTCCGCAGCCGGGGTGTCATCTCCTCCACGTTGGCGTGACCCGGGTCGGCGTCGTCGGGGTCGATGCGCGGGCACACCACGAACGCCTGGTGGCCGGCCGCCACGTGCTCGGCGATCAGCTCCCACACCCGGCCGATCACGCGCGGGCCGTGGGCCATCCGCGCCACGTGCGTGGTGACCGGCTGTCGCCCCGAGGGCAGCCCCTCGAGCACCGACAGGTCCAGGTCGCCGAACACCGTCATCGCCACGGAGCGCGGGATGGGCGTGGCGGACATGACGAGCAGGTGCGTGCCGGGGTTGGCCCGCCGCAGGGCCTCGCGCTGGTCCACGCCGAAGCGGTGCTGCTCGTCGACGACGGCCAGGGCCAGCTCGGCGAAGCCCACCTTCTCGGAGAGCAGGGCGTGCGTCCCCACGGCGATCCCGGCCTCGCCGGAGGCCAGGGCCAGCAGGGCCTCGCGGCGCGCGGCGGTCTTGAGCGAGCCGGTGACCAGCGCGACCCTTGTGGCCGGGCCGTCGCCGGCCCCGAGGGTGCCGGCCTCGGCGAGGGGGCCCATCAGGCGCAGCAGGGCACGGTGGTGCTGCGCGGCGAGCACCTCGGTGGGTGCCACCAGGGCGGCCTGGCCGCCGGCGTCCACGACCTGCAGCATCGCCCGCAGGGCCACGAGCGTCTTGCCCGCGCCCACGTCCCCCTGCAGCAGCCGGCTCATCGGGGCGTCCCGGGCCAGCTCGGCGGACAGCTGCTCCCCCACCGCCACCTGGCCGGGCGTCAGCGCGAACGGCAGGCGGGCGTCCAGGGCCTCGAGCAGGCCCCCGGGCCGCGGCGGGCGGGGCACGGCGGGCACCGCCCGCTCCCGGTCCCGGCGCCAGGCGAGCGCGGCCTGGACGAGCAGCGCCTCACGCAGGGCCAGCGCGGTCCGCGCCGGGCCGGTGGCGGCGACGTCGTGAGGGGCGTGCAGGTCCCGGTACGCCTGGGCGGTGCCCGGCAGCGGCGCGTCCAGGTCGAGCGCCGCGGCGGCCTCCGCGCGGATCCGCTCGGTGAGCAGCTCGGGGATCCGTCCCAGGTCGACGGTCTCGAGCACCCGGGCGACGGCGGAGCGGACCGTCCACGACGGCAGCTTCCCCGTGGCCCGGTAGAGCGGGACCGGTCGCACGTCCACCTCCCCCGGGGCGACGTCGTCGTCCAGGAGCGCGAAGTCCGGGTTGTTCAGCGTGATCCGGCCGCGGTACTCGGTCGTGCGGCCCTGGAACATGGCGGTCATCCCGGGGGCGAGGCGGCGGCGGGCGTCGTGGCCGTTGAAGAAGGCCATGGACAGGCTCGCCCCCGGCACGCCGGCCACGGACGGGTCCGCGACGGTGACGTCCACGATGAACCCGGGCCGGCTGTGCATGCGCCGCGTGGTCACCGACTCCACGACGGCGACGACGGTCACCTCGGCGTCGTACGGCAGGGCGGCGATGGGGGTGAGCTCGCCGCGCTCGATCCAGCGGCGCGGCACGTGGTCCAGCAGGTCCCCGACCGTGGTCAGCCCGAGCTCCTTCTCGAGGCGGGCGGGCAGCTTCCCGCCCAGCACCTCGGACAGGGGCAGGTCGGTGACGGGGGCCTCAGCGGCCATGGCACCCATCCGGTGCGGCGTCGTCGCCGTGCGACGGCTCGGCCAGGTCGGTGACGGCCAGGCCCTCCACGTCGCCGGCGGCCCGCAGGGGGCCGATCGCGTCCTCGGCGCGGGGCACGTGCACGTGGACCCGCCACGGCACCCGGCCCTGCGCGTCACGGGCGGTCCCGACGGGGGCGAGGATCACGGCGTCCCCCACGTCGGTCAGCCGTCGGCGCAGCTCGGCCGCGGCGAGCGGGGTGAGGGCCAGGGTGCCCATCACCTCGACGGCCCCCTCGGTCGGCTCCTCCGCCGCGGCGGCGGGCTCGCCCTCCGCGGCATGGGCGCCCTCGACGTAGCCGTGGAGCGCGGTGGCCAGCTCCTCGTCCACGGGCGTGCCCGTGACGACGGCGCGCAGCGCCTCGAACACCCAGAGCAGCCCGACGGCGCCGGCGTCCACGACGTGCGCCCGGGTCAGCGGGGCGAGCAACGACTCGGTCTCCTCCACGGCCTGCACGCAGTCGGCCAGCATGACGGTCACGGCCGGGCCCAGCCGCACGGCCGGGTCCGCGTCCCCGGCCACCGCGGGCGTGTCGGGGGCCTGGGTGGACGAGCGCGCGAGGCTGCGGGCGGCCGCGGAGAGCACCGTGAGGATCGTCCCCTCGCGCGGATCCGACAGGGCCTGCCGGGCGGCCCGGTCGGCGGCCCCGAATGCCGCCGCCAGGGCGAACGCGTCGACACGCTCCCGGCCGCGCAGGGGCTCGGCCATCCCCGCCAGGCTGACCGCCAGCAGCATGCCCGAGTTGCCCCGGGCCGAGTCCAGCGCGGCCGCGCCCGCGTGCGCGAGCACGGCGCCGGCGTCGTCCTGTGCGGGGCAGGCGTCGGCCGCGGTGCGGGCCGCCGTCAGCGTGGCCAGCATGTTCGTGCCCGTGTCCGCGTCCGGGACCGGGAAGAGGTTCAGGGCGTCGAGCCGCGGCGCGGCCCGGCCCACGAGCTCCTCCGCGAGCGCGAGCCAGTGCGGCACCAGCGACGGCCGGGTCGGCGTGCTCACGGCGCCACGGCCTCCCCCAGGGTGCCGGTGCGGATGCCCTCGCCCAGGCGGGCGATCGCCGCCCAGTCCGGCCACACGACGTCCTCGCCGGTGTCCGTGTAGCCCACGCCCACGGACGGCACCGTGCTGGTCACGATCGGGGCGTCGCGCGCGTCGCGCAGGGACCACGCCAGGTTCGCGAGGGTGCTGGAGTCGAGCTCGTCGTCGAGGGTCAGGAAAGGGGCGAACTCCTCGACGGCGGCCTGCACGCGGCTCGGGTCCGAGAGGGTGTCCCGGGAGAGGAACGCGGCCACGATGGCCTTGACCAGGCGCTGCTGGTTCTCCACGCGGTCGAAGTCGCTGCGCGGCAGGTTGTACCGCTCCCGCGCGTAGGCCAGGGCCTTGTCCCCGTCCATCTGCACGGTGCCCGCGGGGAAGTCGATGCCGCCGGTCGAGACGAAGGCGCTGGGGTTGTCCACGCTGACGCCGCCCAGGGCGTCCACCAGGCCCTTGAAGCCGGCGAGGTCCACGGCGACCACGTGGTCCACGCGCGCCTGGAACATGTTCTCCGCGGTGGCCACCGTCAGCGGGATGCCGCCGTACTGGTAGGCGGCGTTGACCTTGTGGTCCCCGTGTCCCGGGATCGGCACCCACATGTCGCGCATGATGGACATGACCTGGATCTCGCTGCGGTCCCCGGGCACGTGGACCCACATGAGGGTGTCCGACCGGCCGGCGGAGTCACGGCCCTCCGCGCCCGCGTCCTCGCCGACGAGCAGCACGTCGAGGGCCTGCTCGTCCGCCTTCTCGTCCGCGTCCGGGGCGACGGGGCCCTGGGCGCCTTCGGCGGCCTGGTCCGCGTCCATGCCGGGCGGCGGCGCGGTGGGCTGCTGGGCGGACGCCCCCGCGGCGCCCGGGCGGCCCGACTCGGCGGGGAACGCGCCGCCGTCGAAGCGCTGGGTGTCCTGGTCGATGATCCGGGCGATCCCGCCGACGTACACCGCCGCCGCGATGCCCACGGCCAGCAGCGCCACGAGCACCACCGCCAGGGCGATCAGCCACGGGCGGCGACGACGACGGCGCCGCCCGACGGCGACGTCCTCCTGCGGGGGGCGGGGGCGGGGGTCCGCGGTGCTGCTCACGTGGGCTCCTGAGGCGGGGACGGGAACGGTCCCGCCCATGCTAGGGCACGGGCCCCCGCGGGTCCCGGCGCCGCACGTATCCTGGGCGGATGGAATCCCGCCGTCTGCGTCGTCTCGTGCCCCTCCTGACCGCGATCGCCCTCGGCGCCACGGCCTGCACCGGACGGGTGGCCACGGTGGAGGCCGCGCCCCACGCCGCTGACCCGGCGTGTGCCCCGGCCATGGTGGCCATGCCCGACGCCCTGGGCGACCTCGACCTGCGCCCCACCGACAGCCAGGCGACGGCCGTGTGGGGTGACCCGGCCGCCGTCGTCCTGCGCTGCGGCGCCGAGGTCCCCGGCCCCACCACGGACCGCTGCATCTCCGTGGACGGGATCGACTGGGTCATCCGGGACGAGGACGAGAACTGGCGGATCACCACCTACGGCCGTGACCCGGCCGTGGAGGTGCTGTTCGGCAAGGACCAGGCCAGCTCGGACACCGTGATGGTGGGCCTGTCCTCGGCGGTCGCGCAGATCGAGCCCAGCGGCGGCTGCGTCAGCGTGCAGGACGCCACACCCGTCGGCTGAGACCGGCGCGGGCCGGCCGCGGGCCGCGTCAGTGCAGGCCGACGCCCCGCTCGAGGGCGAGGTCCAGCAGCTCCGAGATCAGATCGTCGTAGGACAGGCCCGTCCGCTCCCACATGGCCGGGTACATGCTGATGGGCGTGAAGCCCGGCATGGTGTTGATCTCGTTGACCACCCAGCGCCCGTCCGGGGTGAAGAAGAAGTCGCAGCGGCCCAGGCCGGACCCGTCCACGGCCTCGAAGGCGCGGATCGCCAGGGCGCGCAGCCGCTCGATCTCCTCCCCCGGCAGCTCGGCCGGGCAGGACAGCTGGGTGGTGCCGGTGTCCTGGTACTTCGACTCGAAGTCGTAGAACTGCGTCTCGCCCTCGTCGTGGGCCACGACGATCTCCCCCGGCAGCGAGGCGCGCGGGGCGGCGGCGCCGTGCCCGTCGAGGACGGCGCACTCGATCTCGCGGCCGACGATGCCCGCCTCCACCACGACCTTGGGGTCGAAGCGACGGGCCTCCTCGACGGCGGCGCGCAGACCCGCGGGCTCGGTGACGCGGGTGATGCCGAAGGACGAGCCGGCGCGGGCGGGCTTGACGAACAGCGGGTAGGCGAGCGCCCCGGCGCGGGCGAGGGCCGCCTCCGGATCGCGCGCCCAGTCGCGGGCGGTGATGGTCTCCCACGGGCCGACCTCGAGGCCGGCGGCCTGGAAGGCGACCTTCATGAAGTGCTTGTCCATGCCGACCGCGGAGGCGAGCACGCCGCAGCCCACGTAGGGCAGACCCAGCGACTCGAACATGCCCTGGAGGGTGCCGTCCTCGCCCCAGGGGCCGTGCAGCAGCGGGAACACGACGTCCACCGGGCCCAGCGAGGAGCCGTCGGCCGCGGTCAGCTCGACGGTGCCGTCCGGCAGGGCGCGCAGGCTCACCGGGGCCGCGGGCTCCGGCACCTCCGGCAGGGCGTCGCCGTCCAGGCGGAACGAGGCCACGTCCAGCTCATCGTGCGACCACAGGCCGGAGCGGGCCACGCCCACCGGCACGACGTCCCAGCGCTGACGGTCGGCCGCGTGCAGCACACCCGCCGCGGTCACGCAGCTGATGGGGTGCTCGCTCGAGCGGCCGCCGAAGAGCAGGAGCACGCGGGGACGCGCGCCGGCGGCGGCCTCCGGGGCGGGGATGGCGGTCATGCGGTGCGTCCTTCCGACTTCAGGTCACGGGCGAGCAGCAGCTCGGCGAGGCGGTCCACGGCCACGTCCCCGGCGACCACCCGGTCCATCAGCTCGCTGATGGGCATCTCCACACCGTGGGCGCGGGCGGCGTGCACGATGGCGGAGACGGACTTGATGCCCTCGGCCGTCTGGCTCATGGCGGCCACCGCCTCCTCCGCGCTGAGGCCGGTGCCGATGTGGCGGCCGGCCGTGCGGTTGCGGGAGAGGGGCGAGGCGCACGTGGCCACGAGGTCGCCCAGGCCGGCGAGCCCGGCCATGGTGGCCGGGTCGCCGCCGAGCGCGACGGCCAGCCGGGTGGTCTCGGCCAGGCCCCGGGTGATGACGGAGGCCTTGGAG
This sequence comes from Micrococcus sp. GbtcB5, assembly GCF_019091605.1. NCBI lineage: Bacteria > Bacillati > Actinomycetota > Actinomycetes > Micrococcales > Micrococcaceae > Micrococcus > Micrococcus sp. GbtcB5. The sequence continues at coordinate 186,120 of NZ_JAGXJK010000001.1, read as the reverse complement.
TTGTCCCCCAGCCCCTGCCCGTCGCAGATGCCCACGGCGAGCGCGATGACGTTCTTCACCACGCCGCCGATCTCCACGCCCACGACGTCGGTGTTCGTGTAGGGCCGGAAGGTCCGGCCGGCCGTGAGGGCGGCGATGCGCTCCGCCGTCGCGCGCGAGGCCGAGGCGACCACCGTGGCGGTGGGCTCGCCGCGCGCGATCTCGAGGGCGAGGTTGGGTCCGGAGACCACCGCGAACCGGTCCGGGCTGAGGCCCAGCTCCTCCGCGCAGACCTGCGACATCCGCGCGTCGGTGCCGCGCTCGAGGCCCTTGACGAGGGAGACCACGACGGCGTCCGGGGCCAGGTCGGCGCACACGGTGCGCAGCGTCTCGCGCACGTGCTGCGCGGGCACGGCCACCACTACGACGCCGGCGCCCCGGACCGCCTCGGCGGCGTCGGTGACGGCACGCACGCAGGTGGGCAGGGTGATGCCGGGCAGGTACTCGGGGTTCTCGTGTCGCTCGGTGATGGCCTCGGCGACCTCGGCCCGCCGGGACCACATCACGATCTCGGACGCGCGGGCGGACTCGGGGCTGGTGCTCAGTCCCAGGACGCGGGCGAAGGCCGACCCCCAGCTGCCGGCCCCGAGGACGGCGACGGTGTGCGGATCGCTCATGCCCCGGTCACCCGCGCTCCGGCCGTGGGATCCCAGCGGCCCTCCGGGGCCGGTTCTCCGCGCAGCTCGGCGACCAGGTCGGTGATCGCGGCCATCATGCGGCCGGTGCCCTCGAGCAGGGTCGCCGCCGTCACGGGGCGGTCCCGCAGGTCCGCGAGGTCGACGGGCGCGCCGACCCGGATCCGGGCGGTCTTGCGCGGGAGGACGCGGAGGGAGCGGCCGCCGTACGGCAGCAACTCCTGGATGCCCCACTGACCGACGGGGATGAGCGGGGCGCCGGTCTGCAGGGCGAGGCGCACGGCCCCGTTGCGCCCGGCCATCGGCCAGCCGTCGGGATCGCGGGTGACGGTGCCCTCCGGGTAGACGATGATCGCCCGGCCAGTGGCGACGGCCTCGCGGGCGGCGGCGAGCGAGCGGCCGCCGTCGCGGGTGCGCTCGACCGGGATCATGCGGGTGGCCTCGAGGACCTGCTTGAGCACGGGCACCTTCCAGAGCTCGGCCTTGGCGAGGAAGGTCGGCAGCAGGCCCTGGTTGTAGGCCATGTGGGCCACGGAGAGCGGGTCCACCTCCGAGATGTGGTTGACGGCGAGGATCGCGCCGGTCTCGGGCAGGTGCTCGGTCCCCTCCCACACCTGGCGGACGAGGGCCCGCATCGCCGGTCGCACGATCGCCCCCGGGATCACGTAGGGGGCCCGCGCGGCACGCGTCGGACGACCCCCCGCGGCGGCAGGGCTCTGCGCGTCCACGCCGCTCACCGGTCGCGTTCGGTCAGCTCGACGTCGGCGCCGAGGCCCTCGAGCTTCGCCATGAAGTGCTCGTAGCCGCGGTTGATGATCTCCAGGCCCGTCGCCGTGGAGGTGCCCTCGGCGGTGAGGGCGGCGATCAGGTGGGAGAAGCCGCCGCGCAGGTCCGGGATGTCGAACTCGACGCCGTGCAGCGGCGTCGGGCCGGAGATCACGGCCGAGTGCAGGAAGTTGCGCTGACCGAAGCGGCACGGCACGGAGCCGAGGCACTCGCGGTGCAGCTGGATGGAGGCGCCCATCCGCACGAGGGCGTCGGTGAAGCCGAAGCGGTTCTCGTACACGGTCTCGTGCACGATGGAGACCCCCTTGGCCTGGGTCAGCGCCACCACGAGGGGCTGCTGCCAGTCGGTCATGAAGCCGGGGTGCACGTCCGTCTCGAGCACGAGCGGGTTGAGATCGCCGCCGGCGTGCCAGAACCGGATGCCGTCGTCGACGACGTCGAACTCGCCGCCGATCTTGCGGTAGGTGTTCAGGAACGCCGTCAGGTCGCGCTGCTCGGCGCCGCGGACGTAGATGTCCCCCCGGGTGGCCAGGGCGGCGGAGGCCCACGAGGCGGACTCGTTGCGGTCGGGCAGCGCGATGTGGTTGTAGCCGCGCATCTCGCTCACGCCCTCGATGCGGATGGTGCGGTCCGTCTGCACGGTGATGATCGCGCCCATCTTCTGCAGGACGGCGATGAGGTCGTGGATCTCCGGCTCGACGGCGGCGCCCTTGAGCTCGGTGATGCCCTCGGCCTTCACGGCGGTCAGCAGCACCTGCTCGGTGGCTCCGACGGAGGGGTACGGCAGCTCGAGCTTGGCGCCGTGCAGGCCCTTGGGGGCGGAGATGGAGATGCCGCCCGGGCGCTTGTCCACGACGGCGCCGAAGTTGCGCAGCACGGCCAGGTGGTAGTCGATCGGGCGGTCGCCGATCTTGCAGCCGCCGAGGTCGGGGATGAAGGCCTCGCCGATCGCGTGCATGAGCGGGCCGCAGAAGAGGATCGGGATGCGCGAGTCGCCGGCGTGGGCGTCGATCTCGGCGGTCAGGGCCGACTTCACCCCGGCCGGGTCCATCGTGATCCGCCCGGTCTCCTTGTCCCACTCCACGGACACGCCGTGGATCTCGAGGAGGGAGCTGACGACGTCCACGTCCTTGATCTCGGGGATGTTCCGGAGCACGGACGGCGAGTTGCCGAGCAGGGCGGCCACCATGGCCTTGGGCACCAGGTTCTTGGCGCCGCGCACGGTCACCTCACCGGTCAGCGGCTTGCCGCCATGGATGGTCAAGAGCTTCGCCATGCGCGTCCTTCCTCAGTGCGGCCGCAGGGCCACGGTCTCGGCCACTCCGCCGGAGCGGGGAGGTCTCTGAACGGGACCGCCCGCCGCGTGCGGCGGGCGGTCCCGGAATCGCCTCCCAGCATAGGGCGTCGCCGGGCACGCGCGGCAATGGTGCGCTCCCGGCGGCGGCCGGTCAGCCGGCCGTGCGGGCCGGCAGGGTGGTGGGCTTGTACGCGGGGCGGTCCGCCTCATAGGCATCGATCTCGGCCTGGTGCCCCAGGGTGACGGCGATGTCGTCCAGGCCCTCGAGCAGCCGGCGACGGGTGTCGTCGTCGATCTGGAAGGGGGCGGTCACATCCCCGCACTCGACGGTGCGTGTGACGAGGTCCACGGTGACCGTGGTCCCGGGACGGTTCTCCAGCTCCTTCCAGATGCGCTCGACGTCCTCCTGCTCCACCTGAGCCGCGACGAGCCCCTGCTTGGCGGAGTTGCCGCGGAAGATGTCCGCGAAGCGCGGGGAGATCACGGCGCGGAAGCCGTAGTCCTTGAGCGCCCACACGGCATGTTCGCGCGAGGAGCCGGTGCCGAAGTCGGAGCCCGCCACGAGCACGGTGCCCCCGCTGAACGGCTCGGTGTTCAGGATGAAGTCGGGGTCCTGGCGCCAGCCGGCGAACAGGGCGTCCTCGAAGCCCGTGCGGGAGATCCGCTTGAGGTACACGGCCGGGATGATCTGGTCCGTGTCCACGTTCGAGGCGCGCAGCGGCACGCCGACGCCGGTGTGGGTGGTGAACTTCTCCATGGCTCAGGCCTCCTGGAGGGTGAGGGCGGGCAGGTCGGACGGGCTGGCGAGGCGGCCCAGCACGGCGGTGGCCGCGGCGACCACCGGGGACACCAGGTGGGTGCGTCCGCCCTTGCCCTGCCGGCCCTCGAAGTTGCGGTTGGAGGTGGACGCGCAGCGCTCCCCCGGGGCGAGCTGGTCCGGGTTCATGCCCAGGCACATGGAGCAGCCGGCGAACCGCCACTCGGCCCCGAAGTCCTCGAACACCCTGTCCAGGCCCTCGTCCATGGCCTGCAGACGCACGCGCGCCGAGCCCGGCACGACCATGACGCGCAGCCCGTCGGCCTTGCGCCGGCCCCGGACGACCTCGGCGAACGCCCGCAGGTCCTCGATGCGGGAGTTGGTGCACGAGCCCATGAAGACGGTGTCGACCTCGACCTGCTTCATCGGCGTGCCGGGGGCCAGGTCCATGTAGGACAGCGCCTTGCGGGCCGCCTCCTGGGCCACCGGGTCGGTGAAGTCCTCGGGCGCGGGGACGGTGTCGTTCAGGCTCACGCCCTGACCCGGGTTGGTGCCCCACGTGACGAACGGCTCCAGCGTGTCCGCGTCGATGACCACCTCGGCGTCGAACTCCGCGCCCTCATCCGTGGCGAGGGTGCGCCAGTGCTCGACGGCGGCGTCCCAGTCGGCGCCCTCGGGGGCATGGGGCCGTCCCTTCAGGTAGGCGAAGGTGGTCTCGTCCGGGGCGACCATGCCGGCGCGGGCGCCGGCCTCGATGGACATGTTGCAGATGGTCATCCGGCCCTCCATGGAGAGGTTCCGGATGGCCTCACCGCGGTACTCGAGCACGAAGCCCTGGCCCCCGCCCGTGCCGATCTTCGCGATGACCGCGAGGATGATGTCCTTGGCCGTCACACCCGGGCGCAGCGTGCCGTCCACGGTGACCGCCATGGTCTTGAAGGGCTTCAGCGGCAGGGTCTGGGTCGCCAGGACGTGCTCGACCTCGGAGGTGCCGATGCCGAACGCCAGGGCGCCGAACGCACCGTGGGTGGAGGTGTGGGAGTCGCCGCAGACCACGGTGAGGCCGGGCTGGGTCAGGCCCAGCTGGGGGCCGACGACGTGAACGATGCCCTGCTCGGCGTCGCCCAACGGGTGCAGGCGGACGCCGAACTCGGCGCAGTTGGCCCGCAGGGTCTCGATCTGGGTGCGCGAGGTGGGATCCGCGATCGGCTGGTCGATGTCCAGCGTCGGGGTGTTGTGGTCCTCCGTGGCGATGGTCAGGTCGGGCCGACGCACCGGACGCCCGGCCAGACGCAGCCCCTCGAAGGCCTGCGGGCTCGTCACCTCGTGCACGAGGTGCAGGTCGATGTAGAGCAGGTCGGGGGTGCGGGAGGCGCCCTCGCCCTCGCCGCGCACCACCACGTGCTCGTCCCAGACCTTCTCGGCCAGCGTCCTGGGCCGCGTCGTCGCCGTCGTCATGTGCCGCACCTTCCTGCTCACGCACCTGTCAGTCGTCGCCCGGCGCGGGGCGCCGGTGCTCACGGACCACTGTGGGGCGCGGCGGGGCTGTTCTCGACCACGCGGCGCGATATTCCACATCGTGAGATGTCGTCTCACATGCCGGACGCGGCGGAGGCCGGCCCGGTCGCGCACGTCGCGCGCCGACATCCCCGGCCGTCCGCGCAGTGAGACGACTACGATCACCCCATGACCACCGAGCCCGTGCGCCCGCCCACCGAGGACGACCTCATCGGCCCCTCGCTCCACCGGCATCCCAGCGGTGTCGGCGTGGTGGACAAGTCGGTGGCGATCCTTGACGCGCTCGAGTCCGGCCCGGCCACGCTCGCCCAGCTCGTCATCGCCACCGGGATCGCGCGGCCCACGCTGCACCGGCTCGCGGCCGCCCTCACGCACCACCGCATGGTGGGCAAGGACCTGCAGGGCCGCTACGTGCTGGGCACCCGCCTGGCCGAGCTCGCCTCCGCCGCCGGCGAGGACCGGCTCACCACGGCCTCCGGCCCGGTGCTGCTGTGGCTGCGCGACGCCACGGGCGAGAGCGCCCAGGTGTTCCGTCGGCAGGCGGACTCCCGCGTGTGCGTGGCCAGCGCGGAGCGGCCCTGGGGCCTGCGCGACACCATCCCCGTGGGCGCTCGCATGTCCATGAAGGCCGGCTCCGCCGCGCAGGTGCTCCTGGCCTGGGAGGACCACGAGCGGCTCGTCGAGGGGCTGGCCGGCGCCGTGTTCACACCCACCGTCCTCGCGGCGGTGCGGCGGCGCGGCTGGGCCCAGTCCCTGGCCGAGCGCGAGCCCGGGGTCGCCTCGGTGTCGGCGCCGGTGCGCGGTCCCAGCGGCCGCGTCATCGCGGCGGTCTCGATCTCCGGCCCCCTCGAGCGGCTCTCCCGCCAGCCGGGCCGGCTGCACGCGGACGCCGTCGTCTCCGCCGCGACGCGGCTCACCGAGCTCATCCGCGCCGGCGAGGCCTGAGGCCCGCCCGCGCCACCGACGGGATGCGCCGCAGAGACACCCCGTTCTTCCCGCGTTCACCCGCGGGGCCTAGCGTCGGCCAGGTCCCCGACCGCCGTCCCCCGCACCCTCGAGGAGTCCGCCGTGACCGAGACGACCGCGCCCGCCGCCCCCGCCGAGCAGGAGGCCGCGCCGCGGCTGTCCGTGATCGGCACGGGCTATCTGGGCGCCACGCACGCCGCCTGCATGGCCGAGCTGGGCTTCGAGGTGCTCGGCGTGGACGTGGACCCGGCCAAGATCGAGCGTCTGGCCCGCGGCGAGGTGCCCTTCCACGAACCCGGCCTGCCCGAGCTGCTGCGCACCCACGTCGCCTCCGGGCGGCTGCGCTTCACCACCGACGTCGCGGAGGCGGCCCGCTGGGCGGACGTCCACTTCATCGGCGTCGGCACCCCGCAGAAGGTGGGCGAGACCGCGGCGGACCTGAGCTATGTGGACGCCGCCGTCGCCTCCCTCGCCGCGGCGATCGACCGCGACGCGCTGATCGTCGGCAAGTCGACCGTGCCCGTGGGCACGGCGCGCCGCCTGGCCGAGCTCGTGCGCACCGTGCGCACGGAGGCCGGACTGCCGGGCGAGGTCGAGCTCGCCTGGAACCCCGAGTTCCTGCGGGAGGGCTTCGCCGTGAGGGACACGCTCACCCCGGACCGCCTCGTCATCGGCACGCACGGGCCCCGCGCCGAGGGCATCCTGCGCCGCGTCTACGCGCGGCAGCTCGCGGCCGACACCCCGTGGATCAGCACGGACCTCGAGACGGCCGAGCTGGTGAAGGTGGCCGCCAACGCCTTCCTGGCCACGAAGATCTCGTTCATCAACGCGTTCTCGGAGATCACCGAGAACGTGGGCGGGGACATCGGCACCCTCGCGGACGCGATCGGCCACGACGCGCGGATCGGACGCCGGTTCCTCAACGCGGGCGTGGGCTTCGGGGGCGGCTGCCTGCCCAAGGACATCCGCGCGCTCCAGGCCCGCGTCTCCGAGCTGGGCCTGGACCGGACCATGCGGTTCCTGGCGGAGGTGGACGACATCAACCTGCGCCGCCGTGACCGCGTGGTGGACCTGGCCGTGCAGGTGCTCTCCGCGGCTCGCGACGGCCGCGTCCGCCGGGCCGACGCCTCCGGGACCGCCCCCACCCCCGCGAGCGTGCAGGTGCTCAACGGCACGCGGATCGCCGTGCTGGGCGTCACGTTCAAGCCGGACTCCGACGACGTCCGGGACTCCCCCGCCCTCGACGTCGCCAACCGTCTCTACACGGCCGGCGCCGACGTCCGGGTGTACGACCCCGAGGGCAACGCCAACGCGGCCGCCCGCTTCCCGCGGCTCGACTACGTGGACTCGCTCGAGGCGGCCGTGGACGACGCCGAGCTGACCCTGCTGCTGACCGAGTGGCGCCAGTTCCGCGAGATGGATCCGGACGCCGTGGGCGCACGCGTGGCCTCCCGCCTGCTGATCGACGGGCGCAACGTCCTGGACGTCGCCGCGTGGCGCGAGCACGGGTGGGACGTCATCGGCCTCGGCCACCGCTTCGACCCGGAGCGACTCCTCCGCGCGGCCTGACCCGCCCGCGGACCCCGGCCCGGGCGTTCAGCCGGCGAACGGGTCCCAGCCGGACCCGGACAGGGGCCGGTGCCCGGCCGGCGGCCGGGCCCCGGCCGGCACGAGCCGGCCGATCCGCGTGAACCCCCGGGGCAGCTCGGTCTCGGGCCACGCCAGCCCCAGGAGGCCGTAGTCCTCGCCCCCGCCGGTCACGAGCGCCTCCGGGCTGGTCCCGGCCAGGGCGGCCACGCGGCGCAGGGGTGCGGCGGCCTCCGCCAGCCAGGCCTCGTCCAGCCACGGTGCCGGCGCGGGGCCGGCCCCGCCGGTGGCGGCCGCCATGCGGTGCGCGTCCTTGCCCAGGCCGTCGGAGACGTCCATGAGGGTGAGCAGGCCGGCCGTCACCGCGGCGGGCCCGAGGGCCAGCGGCGGGCGGGGTCGCAGCTGGGCGCGGACGGCGCGGGCGAGCTCCCGCGGTGACGGCCGGTCGGCGGCGGGGAGGGCGTCCGCCCGTCGCTCCAGCTCCGCGCGGTCGGTGAGCAGCAGGGTGAGCCCGGCGGCGGCCCACCCCGGCCCCGGGGGCGCGGCGGCCCGGGGACCTCCCGGCACCGCCTGGGCATGGACGAGGTCGGCGCCCTCGGCGAGCACGCGGTCCCGGTCCGCCGCGGCCGGCGTGCGGCACAGCACGCCGCCGGGGTGCGGGTCCCCGAGCACCGTCACCGCGGCGTGGACCCGTCCGCCGGTGCCCAGGTCGCCCCCGGCCACCCGGCAGTCCGGCGCGCCGAGGTGACGCACCGCGCCCACGATGCCCGCGGCGAACGACCGCACCCAGGCGACCGGCGTCGTCGGCGGCAGGGTGAGGGCGGTGACGAGCGCGGAGGCGGTCCCGCCCATCGCGTTGACGTCCGAGAGGTTCTGGGCGACGGCCTTCCAGCCGGCGTCGTGGCCGCGGGTGCGGGGGCCGGCGGGCCAGCGGGGCAGGAAGTCCGTGCCCTCCCCCATCGCGTCCGTGGAGATGAGCGTCCCACCGCAGGGCGCGGGCACGAGGGCGGCGTCGTCGCCCGGGGCGACGGTGCCGGCGGGCCAGTGGCCGTCCCGGACGGCGGGGGCGAGACCGGTCAGGACGACCTCCAGCAGCTCGGCCTCCGTGAGGTCGCCGACGGTCGCCCCCGCCGTGGCCGCGGGGTCGCACACCGTCATCGGCGGCCCCGCCGGACCGGGACGCCGGAGGCCCGGGCGAGGGCGTCGCGGAAGGCGTGGAAGCGGTCCACCTCGGCGCGCACCGGGTCGACGACGAGCCGCCGGCCGACGTCGGTGGTCGCCTCCTCGAGGCGGCGGCGCGCGCGGCGTCCCCGCGCCGCGGCGGTCCACCGGGTCAGGGGGATCGCCAGCAGGGCCAGCAGCACGCCGAGCGCGAGGCCGCCGACGAGCAGCAGCGTCGGGAGGGGGAAGCCCTCGACCGTGGGCGCGGGCGGCAGGGGGAACTGCAGGTACCCCGCCAGGGCGAGGACGCCCAGCCAGCCGGCGCCGACGACGGCGGTGAGGAGGGCGAGCCACTGCAGCACGTCCAGCACGGGGTGCCACCAGCTGCCCCGACCGGCCCCGAGGTCGGTGGCGGCGATCGCCTGGTCCACGGCGCCGGGGAGCTCCTCGGCGTGCTCCCGGCCCGCGCGGCGGATGGCGGCGGCCCACGGCTCGGAGGCTCCCGCGCCGGCCGCGGCGGCCAGCGTGCGGACCGCGCCGTCGACGACGGCCCGCTGGGTGCCCGAGCGCTCGGGCAGGGAGGTGCGGTGCAGCGCGGGGTCGCGGGCGACCTCGTCCCGGTCGCGGCGGGGGGCGGCGCTCTCGGGCATCAGGTGCAGGCGCCGCAGGGGGTCCGCGCGGAAGGAGTGCATCCAGCGCAGCACGGGCCAGCTGGTGCGCTTGGCCGAACGCAGCCGGTACGAGCCCTCGACCGCCCGGACGACGGCCGGCACGCCGCCGGCCACGGCCAGCTCGCGCCCGAGCCGCTGCTCGTCCCCGGGCCCGACGCCGGCCGGCTCGCCCTCGCCCGAGGCGGCGGCGAGGTCCGCGGCACGGGCCGCGACGTCCGCGCCCAGGCGCTCGGCGGCCGCGCCGCGCTGGGCGACGATCGCCGCGACCTGCCGGCCGACCTCCTCGAGGCCCTCCCCCGTGCGCGCGGACACGGGCAGCACCCGGACGTCGCCGAGGCCGTGGCCGGAGAGCATCCGGCGCAGCGAGGCCAGCACGACGTCCCGGTCCCGCACCGAGAGCCGGTCCACCTGGTTGAGCAGCACGAGGGTCACGGCCGCGTGCGAGCCCATGGTCGCCAGGAACTCGCGGTGCAGCACGGCGTCCGCGTACTTCTCCGGGTCCACGACCCACACCAGCACGTCCACGTGGCCGGCCAGCCGGGAGGTGATCTCGCGGTTGCCCCGCTCGACCGAGTCGATGTCCGGCAGGTCCAGCAGGATCAGGCCGGTGGCGTCGGCGCCGTCACGGCGGCCGAAGCCGAGGAACCCGGGGCGGCCGTCGTCGAGCACGGGGGCCTCGTCCAGCAGGTGGCGGCGGCGCACGCCGAGCCAGTCGAGCAGGGCGGCCGCGCCGCCGCCCTCGCCGGTGCCGTCGCCGTGCTCCGCGTCCGGGTCCAGCCCCTGTCCCCGGCCCACGCCCCAGACCGCGGCGAGCGGCTCGGACGTGGTGGGCCGGGTGGCGGCCACGCGGGCCAGGTCGCGGCCGGTGAGCGCGTTGAACAGGGAGGACTTGCCGGAGCCCGTCGCCCCGAAGAACCCGACCACGGTGTGCTCCGCGGAGAGTGCCTGGCGCTCCCCGGCCGCGCGCACGACGGCGTCGGCCCCGGCCACGACGTCCTCGGGCAGGCGGCCCGCGGCCAGCTCGGCGGCCTCGCCGAGGGCGTCCAGGCGGGGGGCCAGGGCGGGGGTGTCGCGGCGGCTCATCGGGGCTCCTCCCCCGCCTCGGCGGCGGACGGGGCGTGCTCGGGCCCGGTCGGGCCGTCGACGCCGGCGGCCACCCCGCGGCGCAGCACCGGCACGAGGGCGCGCAGCTCCTCGGTGGCCTGCGGCTCGCGCTCGAGGTGGAGCAGCGGCAGGAAGCGGTCCGCGAGCACGGTCTCGAGGAAGGCCCGCACGCGGAGCTCGAGCAGCTCATCGGCCCGCCGGGCCATGCGGCGCACGGCGTCCTCGCCGAAGATCGACTCGAGCAGCTTCTGCCCGACGACGGCGGCGCCGCCGGCGATGCCGACCTCGATGCCCGCGAGTCCGCCGGTGGAGGCGAACGAGATGATCATGAGGGCCACGGCCGCGCCGTTCACGCCGGTGGCCGCCAGGCGGGCGCGCGTGCGCTTGCCCGCGCCCTCCTCCTGGATCAGCGCCAGCACGTCCGACTGCCAGTCCCGCACGACGTCGGCCGCCCGCGCCGACGCGTCCGGCGTCAGGGCACCCAGGTCGCGCCCGGCCACGAGGGCCCGGCCCGCCGGCTCGGACGCCCAGCGCCGCTCGATCTGCTCGGCGGCTGCGGCGGCCGCCTCGACCATCACGGCGTGCAGGCCGGTCTCCAGGGCGGTCTCGACCTCCTCGGGCGGTGCCGGGCGCCCGCGCACGAGGGCGCCGAGGCGGTCCCGCAGCCGGCCGATCGTGGTCTCGACGCCGCGGAAGAACTCCCCCGTGCCGACGAAGTCCTGCCAGCGGGAGAGCACCTCGCCGCGCAGCAGCGTGCCGTCCGAGGTGGCCTCGCGGACCCGGCCGACGGCCTGGTCCGTGGAGTCCCCCACGATCCGGGCGAGCAGGTCCGCGGCATGCCGCTGCTCCTCCTCGGCGCGGGCCAGGTCGGCGACGCGGGCGGCCAGCTGGCCCAGCACGCCGTCCACGGTCCGGCGGGCGACGGCGCCGCGCGCCTGGGCGTCGGCGGCGAGGGTCTCGAGCCAGGCGCGCAGGCCCGCGACGTGCTCCTGCGGGAGCAGGCCGCGCTCGTCGAAGCGGGTCTCGGGGATCACGTGGATCCGGGCGTCGGCGAGGCCGCGCTCGGTGAGCATGCGCCGCAGGTCCGGGGTGATGTCCTCCGCCGCGCCCTCGGGCACGCGGCCGAGCACGACGGCCACGGTGATGTCGCGGTCGGCGGCCTCGTCCAGCAGCTGCCAGGGCACGGCGTCGGCGTAGCGGTGCGCCGTCGTCGTGAAGATCCACAGGTCGGCGGCTTCGAGGAGCTGCCGGGCCAGCGCGCGGTTCTGGTCCGCCACGGAGTCGATGTCCGGGGCGTCCACGAGGGCGATGCCCGAGGGCAGTGCGGGCTCGGCCACGAGCGCGACCGTGTCCATCGCGGACTGGTCGGGTTCGACGGGGCCGGCGGCCGCGTCGCGGTGCACGCTGACGCGGGCGAGGTCGGGCAGCACCCGCGGGCCCGTGAACCAGTGGGTGTCGGCGGGGTTGTGCAGCAGCAGAGGCTGCCGCGTGGTGGGCCGCAGGGCGGAGGAGCGGGAGACCTCGTGGCCGACGAGCGCGTTCACCAGCGTGGACTTGCCCGCACCGGTGGAGCCGCCGACGACGGCCAGCAGCGGCGCGTCGAGCGAGTCGAGGCGGGGCAGCACGTAGTCATCGATCTGGTGCAGGGTGCGCTCTCGCTCGGCGCGGTCCTGCCCTGCGGTGACGGTCTCGAAGGGCAACTCGAGCGCGGCGAGGTGCTCGCGCACGCGGCGGACGGCCGTGTCGACGCCGAGGTCTGGGGCGTTCTGATCCGTGTGTGGCACGTGGGCCATCGTCTCACGGGCGCGCGCCGGCCGCCCATCCCGCCGGCCCGGCGGACGGAGACGACGGAAGCCCGGTCCGCAGGGACCGGGCTTCCTGTCACTCGGGTGACCCCAGCGGGATTTGAACCCGCGTTACCGCCGTGAGAGGGCGGCGTACTAGGCCGCTATACGATGGGGCCGAGCGCGCTGTCCGCGTGTGCGGAAGCGATGCCGTGGAGACCTTCTGCTGCGCCTGCGTCTCCTGTTCAGGCGACGGATGCGTTCATCCGCCCGTGCCGTTCCGGTCCGAGGACCGGGCGGCGACTGCGTGACCCCAGCGGGATTTGAACCCGCGTTACCGCCGTGAGAGGGCGGCGTACTAGGCCGCTATACGATGGGGCCGTGCGCCACGTCCGAGCGTCTCCGCCCGTGCGCGTTCACTGAGTCCGAAGACTCGCTGGGGTACCAGGACTCGAACCTAGAATGACGGTACCAGAAACCGTTGTGTTGCCAATTACACCATACCCCACTGTCGGTCAAGCATGCCTGACCGATGTGCATCATATTCATGAGCTCGGTGTTCCCGGATCTCTCCGGCAACGAGAAAGAACTCTACACCCTCCGGGCGGCACGTGCAAAATCGGCGGGTCAGGCCGCCAGCCAGGTCTGCAACCCGCCGATCGCCCGCATCCGCCAGCACGCGTGCTCCTCGTCCCAGAGCGGCTCCTCCGCCCCGCCGTGGGCGGGGGCGTCGGGGCTCATCCACACCGGGACGAGCCCCGCCGACCGGGCCCCCTCGACGTCGTGACGCAGACTGTCCCCCACCATGAGGGTGCGTCCCGGGTCCGTGCCCAGGCGGGAGCAGCCGGCCAGGAAGGGGGCCGGGTCCGGCTTCGGGGCCCCGGCCGTGTCCGAGCCGATCAGCACCTCGACCCACTCCAGACCGAGGGCGTCGGCCTTGCCGCGCTGGTAGGCCTCCACGTTGTTCGTGACGATCCCCACGCCACGGCCTGTTCCCCGCACCTCGGCGAGGACGTCGGCGGTCGCGGGGAACAGCGCCCAGTGCCCGCGCACGACCTCTTCGTAGTCGGTGGTCCACAGGCCGTCGAGCGGGGTCGCCGCGTCCTCGGGCACGCCGAGCGCGCGCAGGGCGTCGGCCACGCGGGCCAGCCGCTGCTCCTCGAACGTCAGCTCCCCGGCCACGTAGCGCCCGAAGTGGCCGCCGGCGTCGGACGCGAAGGCCTCGGTGGCCTCGGCCAGCACCGCCGGATCGACGTCGGCGGCCCCGGCCCACTGCCGGCGCACCGTCGCGTCGAACGCGGCGTGCTGGGCGGAGCGCAGATCCAGCAGCGTGTCGTCCAGGTCGAAGAGGACGGCGTCCCAGGCCGGCGGCGCGGGCGCGCCCGCGGACCCGTCGGCCGGCGTCGTGCTGGCGCCCCGGCTCATGCGTCGGTGGGCGGGTCCTGGTCCAGGCCCTGCTCCGCGGCGAAGCGGTCCAGACGGGCGAGCGCGGAGTCCCGGCCCAGGATCTCGAGCGACTCGAAGAGCGGCGGGGACACCTTGCGGCCGGTCACCGCGACGCGCACCGGGCCGAACGCCTGGCGCGGCTTGAGGCCCAGGCCGTCGATGAGGGCCGCCCGCAGCGCCGCCTCGATGCGCTCGGTGGTGAACTCGTCCTCGGGCAGGGCGGCCAGCGCCTCCCGGGCCGCGGCGACGGCGGCGCCCAGGTCCGCAGGCATGCCCTTGAGGGCGCCCTCGGCGGTCCGGACGTCCCGGTCCGCCGTGAAGAGGAAGGCGAGCATCTCGACGGCCTCGCCGAGCAGCTGCACGCGCTCCTGCACGAGCGGAGCCGCGGCGGTGAGGACCTCCATCTCCCGCTCCGTCAGGTGCTCGCCCACGAGGCCGGCCGCGTGCAGGTAGGGCACGAGACGGTCACGGAAGTCGGCCACGTCGAGCATGCGCACGTGCGTGCCGTTGATCGCGATCGCCTTCTTCTCGTCGAAGCGGGCGGGGTTGGCCAGCACCTTGTGCACGTCGAAGTGCTCCACGAACTGCTGCGGGGTGAAGATGTCCTCGTCCGCGGAGAGGGACCAGCCCAGCAGGCCGAGGTAGTTCAGCAGGCCCTCCGGGATGAAGCCGTTGTCCCGGTGCAGGAACAGGTTGGCCTGCGGATCGCGCTTGGACAGCTTCTTGTTGCCCTCGCCCATCACGTAGGGCAGGTGGCCGAACACCGGCATGTACCGGGCGACGCCGATCGCGTGCAGGGCGCGGTAGAGCGCGATCTGGCGCGGAGTGGACGAGAGCAGGTCCTCGCCGCGCAGCACGTGGGTGATGCCCATGAGCGCGTCGTCCACCGGGTTCACGAGGGTGTACAGCGGCGAGCCGTCCGCGCGGACCACCACGAAGTCCGGCACGGAGCCGGCCTTGAAGGTGATCTCCCCGCGCACCAGGTCGGTGAAGGTGATGTCCTCGTCCGGCATGCGCAGCCGCCAGACCGGCGCGCGGCCCTCGGCCTCGAAGGCGGCGATCTGCTCGTCCGTGAGGTCACGGTCGTGACCGTCGTAGCCCAGCTTGGGATCGCGGCCGGCGGCCCGGTGACGGGCCTCGGTCTCCTCGGGGCTCGAGTAGGACGGGTAGATGTATCCGCCGGCCTTGAGCTTCTCGATCACGTCCGCGTAGATCTCCCCACGCTGGGACTGACGGTACGGCTCGTGCGGGCCGCCGACCTCGACGCCCTCGTCCCAGTCGATCCCGAGCCAGCGCATCGCCTCGAGCAGCTGCTGGTAGGACTCCTCCGAGTCGCGCTTGGCGTCCGTGTCCTCGATGCGGAACACGAGGGTGCCGCCGGTGTGCCGCGCCCAGCCCCAGTTGAACAGGACCGTGCGGATCAACCCCACGTGGGGGGTGCCGGTGGGCGAGGGGGCGAACCGTACGCGCACGGGGGTCTCGGCGTCCACCTGGGGGACGTCGACGAAGGGGGCGGGGGCGTTCTCGGACACGGGAGCGGTGGCGTCAGTCATGATGCCCCGAGTCTACGCGGGGGCCCGGACGCCGTCGTCGGGCGCCTGCGTCAGCGGCGGAAGACGGTGGCGAGGATGCCGATGCCCTCGACCTCGGCCTCGACGCGCTGGCCCTCCTGGACCGTCCCGACCCCGCCCGGGGTGCCGGTCAGGATCACGTCGCCGGGCAGGAGGGTGAACATCTCCGAGGCCGCGGCCACGAGCTCGCGGACGCCGAAGACCATGTCCGCGGTCGTGCCGTCCTGGCGGGTCTCACCGTCGAGGCGGGACGTGATGCGCAGGCCGCCGGTCGGCTCCACGTCCAGCTCGGTCTCGATCCACGGGCCCAGCGGGCAGGCGCCGTCGAAGCCCTTGGCGCGGGCCCACTGCAGGTCGGTGCGCTGGGCGTCGCGGGCGGTGAGGTCGTTGCCCACGGTGTAGCCGAACACGACGTCGTCCGCGCGGCTCACCGGCACGTCCTTGCAGATGGTGCCGATCACGACGGCGAGCTCGGCCTCGTAGGAGACCTCCTCCGACCAGCTGGGCAGGGTGACCGGCTCGTTCGGACCCACCACGGAGGTGTTCGGCTTGAGGAAGAACTGCGGCGAGGCGGGGACCTCGTTGCCGAGCTCCTTCGCGTGGTCGGCCCAGTTGCGGCCGACGCCCACGATCTTCGAACGCGGGATGATCGGGGCCACGAGGCGCACGTCCTCGAGGCGGTGCGTGGTGCCGGTGGGCTGGATCCCGTGGAAGAACGGGTCGCCCTGCAGGGCGGTGACGGTCAGCTCGGCGGGGTCGGCGTCGGCCGGGCCCTCCACGATGCCGTAGGTCGGTTCGGCCTGGTCCACGAAACGGGCGATGCGCATGGCCGCCAGCCTAGTGGGTGAGCGGCGGGCGCCGTCGCCGGACACCCCACCCGATGCCGACCCCGCTGACGCCGCGAGCCAGACGATTCGGCCGCGCCCGACGGCCCGGGGCGACCGATTCGTCTGGCTCGCGGGCGGATTCGTCTGGCTCAGCGGGGTGCGGCGCGGGGTGCCGGGCGGAGCGGGTCGAGACCGCTCAGCAGCAGCGGCTGCCGGGGTTCGCCTGCTGGCGGGCGTATTCGGCCCGCCAGAATTCCCGCTCGGTCATCGGTGCCCGCCCCGGGTGGTGGGCCCGGTGATGGGCCACGTAGGCGTCGTACTTCCCCTCACCGGAGAGCTGGCGGACCCACCAGCGCGCCCGGGCCCACACCCCGGGCCGAGACGGGCCGGCCGGGCCCTCCGCGGTGGAGGGCCCGGCCGGCGTCGCGCGCGGATCGGCCACGTCAGTGACCCCGCACCGGCTGCCGGTCCGCCGGCAGGGCGTCCCACTGCCGCTGCAGCTCCTTCTCCTCGGCCGTGGCGAACAGCCCGGCCGGGGCGAAGCGCTGCGAGGGCACGTACGGGTCCTGGTGATCGATGACCTCGGTGCCGCGGAAGGCGCGCACCGTGGCGAGCACCGACGTCGTGATGACGATCAGCGCCAACACCAGGAAGACGACGGAGAGCGTGCCCTGGATGAAGGTGTTGCGGACCACGGCCTCCATGGCCGGCACGGACTTCGCGGCGCCGAAGCTCGTCTTCCCCGCCGCCAGCGCGTCCTGGAACGCGCGATGCTGCGCCCAGTAGCCCACCGCCGGGATGGAGGAGAAGATCTTCTGGAACGACGCCACGGTGGTGACCACGGTGATGAACGCCAGCGGCAGCGCCACGATCCACAGGCCCCGGAAGTCCCGGCGGCGCGCGACGATCGTCAGGACGACGGCGAGCGCGATCGCCGCGAGCAGCTGGTTGGCGATGCCGAACAGCGGGAACAGCGTGTTGATGCCGCCCAGCGGATCGGTGACGCCCATGATCAGCACGGCGCCCCACGCGGCCACCATGATGGCCGTGCAGACCCACGCGCCCACGCGCCACGAGGTGTCCTTGAAGCGCGGGACCACGTTGCCCAGGGAGTCCTGGAGCATGAACCGGGCCACGCGGGTGCCGGCGTCGACGGCGGTGAGGATGAACAGCGCCTCGAACATGATGGCGAAGTGGTACCAGAAGCCCATGAGGGCCTCGCCGCCGATCAGCTGGCCCATGATGATCGAGAGCCCGACGGCGAGCGTCGGGGCGCCACCCGTGCGGGAGACGACCGTGTCCTCGCCCACGAGGTTCGCCAGCGCGGTGAGCTGCTCGGGCGTGACGTCCACGCCGGCCAGGCCCAGGCTCATCACCCAAGCGGCCGCCGTCTCGGGGGTGCCGCCGGTGAGCGCGGCGGGGGCGTTCATGGCGAAGTAGATGCCGCGGTCGATGGACACGGCCGCCACGAGCGCCATGACCGCCACGAAGGCCTCCATGAGCATGCCGCCGTAGCCGATGAAGCGGGTCTGGCGCTCCTTCTCCACCATCTTCGGGGTGGTGCCCGAGGCGATCAGCGCGTGGAAGCCGGACAGGGCGCCGCACGCGATGGTCACGAACAGGAACGGGAACAGGGAGCCCGGCCACACCGGACCGGTCTGGCCCGAGGCGAACTCGGAGATCGCCGGGGCGGTGATCTGCGGCTGCACGATCACGATGGCCACGGCGAGGCCGGCGATCACGCCGATCTTCATGAAGGTGGAGAGGTAGTCGCGGGGCGCGAGCAGCAGCCACACGGGCAGCACGGCGGCCACGAAGCCGTAGATGATGATGCCCCACGCGATGGTCACGCGGTCCAGGGTGAACAGGGCCACGCCCCAGTCGGTCTCGGCGACCCAGCCGCCGCCGATGATGGCGGCCATGAGCAGCACGAAGCCGATGATCGAGACCTCGGTGATCCGGCCCGGGCGCAGGTAGCGCAGGTACAGGCCCATGAAGATCGCGATCGGGATGGTCAGGGCCACGGAGAACACGCCCCACGGGGACTCGCCGAGGGCGTTGACCACCACGAGCGCGAGGATCGCGGTGATGATCACCATGATCAGCAGGGTGGCCACGATCGCGGCGGTGCCGCCGATGCGGCCGAGCTCGTCGCGGGCCATCTGGCCGAGCGAGCGGCCGCCGCGGCGCATGGAGAAGAACAGGACCAGGTAGTCCTGGACGGCGCCGGCGAGGATCACGCCGACGATGATCCAGATGGTGCCGGGCAGGTAGCCCATCTGCGCGGCGAGCACGGGGCCCACGAGCGGGCCGGCGCCGGCGATGGCGGCGAAGTGGTGGCCGTAGAGGACGCGGCGGTCGGTGGCCACGTAGTCGCGGCCGTCCGCCCGGTACTCGGCGGGGGTGGCGCGGGTGTCGTCCGGGCGGACGATCATGCGCTCCACGTACTTCGAGTAGAAGCGGTAGCCGATCGCGAAGGTGGCGACGGCGGCGAACACGAACCAGATCGCGTTGATGGACTCGCCGCGATGCAGGGCGAGCATGGTCCAGGCGACGCCGCCGACGAGGGCGACGACCACCCAGACGGCGATCTTCAGGGGCGTCCAGCGGGGGCGCTGCGCGGCCTCGACGGGCGGCAGCCCGTCCGGGCCGCCGTCCCGGGCGGGGTCCCGGGGTGCCGTGCCCTCGGCGGGCGCGGCGGAGCGATGCGAGCTCACGGGTTCTCCGATCACGAAGGAAGGAATGACCGGGAGAGTGTCTCACGTCTCTCCCCCGCGCTCCGCGGGTCACGTCCTGTGGCGGAGCGTGCCCCGACGAGCCGTCGCGCAGATGGCCGGCATGAGGGCCATCTGAGCGCTCATGCCGGCCATCTGCAGGACGGTTCCGCCCGACTGCGAGGCAGGGGGCGAGGGGCGGGGCGCGTGAGGGGCGGGGCGCGGGCACCCCTGCCGGGTCAGACCAGGCGGTGCAGCCAGCCGTGGCGGTCCTCGACGCGCCCGGTCTGGATGCCCTCGAGCTCGGCGCGGATCTTCAGGGTCACGTCGGTTCCGCCGGCGGACTCGATGACGTCGTCGCCGTCGAGCAGGCGCCCGATCGGGGTGACGACGGCGGCGGTGCCGCACGCGAACACCTCGCGGATGGCGCCGGAGCGCACGCCCTCGGCCCACTCGGCCAGGGTGATGCGGCGCTCCTCCACGGTCAGGCCCATGTCCCGGCCCAGCTGCAGGATCGAGGAGCGGGTGACGCCCTCGAGGATCGTGCCGGTGAGCTCCGGGGTGACGAGGCGGCCGTCGTCGAACACGAAGAAGACGTTCATGCCGCCGAGCTCCTCGATGGAGTCGTCGTGGTACTGGTCCAGGAACACGACCTGGTCGGCGCCCTTGGAGGCGGCCTCGAGCTGCGGCAGCAGCGAGGCGGCGTAGTTGCCGCCGGTCTTCGCGGCGCCCATGCCGCCGCGGCCCGCGCGGGCGTACTCGCGGGAGACCCAGATGGTCACCGGCTTGAGCTCGCCGCCGAAGTAGTTGCCGGCCGGGGAGGCGATCACCATGTACCGCACCTCCTTGGCCGGGCGCACGCCCAGGAACGCCTCGGTGGCGAACATGAACGGGCGCAGGTACAGGGACTGCCCCTCGCCGGTGGGGACCCAGTCCCGGTCGGCCTCGAGCTGGGCCTTGAGGGAGCCGAGGAACATCTCCTCGGGCAGCTCGGGCAGCGCGAGGCGACGGGCGGAGCGGTTCAGGCGCGCGGCGTTGGCCTCGGGGCGGAACGTCCACACGGACCCGTCCTCGTGGCGGTAGGCCTTGAGGCCCTCGAAGATCTCCTGGCCGTAGTGCAGCACGGAGGCGGAGGGGTCCAGGGAGAGCGGGCCGTAGGGCTCCACGCGGGCGTCGTGCCAGGCGCCGCCGTCCTCGCTCCAGGTCCAGTCGATGGAGACCATGTGGTCCGTGAAGACCTTGCCGAAGCCGGGATCCTGCAGGATTTCGGCGCGCTCCTCCTCCGACAGCGGGGATAGGTGCGGCTGACGCGTGAACACGGTCTCGGACACGGTGGGATCACTCCTCGTGACGGGTGGCGGGGCGGGGGCGCCGGCGCCGGGGACGGCGCGCGGGGCCACAGCCTGTGGCGCAGGACACGCGCAGGCCGTGGCCCCATCCTAGACCCGCCGGGGGCGGCCGCTCGGCCCCGCCGGAGGCGTCGCCTCAGTCCCGCCGGAGCCGAGGCTCAGACGCGCCGGGGGCGTCGGCTCAGACGCGCGCGGCGACGTCGGCGCCCACCTCGGCGGTGGACCCGCGGGCGCCGTCGACCCGGTCCTTCAGGTGGGCCCAGACGGCGGTGCGCACGCGCTGGGCCGCGCCGGTCTCCCCCACGTGCTCCAGGAGCAGGGCGGCGGAGAGGATGGCGGCCACGGGGTCGGCGATCCCCTGGCCTGCGATGTCCGGGGCGGAGCCGTGGACCGGCTCGAACATCGACGGCGCCGTGCCCTCGACGTTGATGTTGCCGGAGGCGGCGAGCCCGATGCCGCCGGTCACGGCGGCGGCGAGGTCCGTGATGATGTCCCCGAACAGGTTGTCTGTCACGATCACGTCGAAACGGGCCGGGTCCGTCGCCAGGAAGATCATGGCGGCGTCGACATGCATGTAGTCCCAGGTGACCGCAGGGAAGTCGGCCGCCACGGACTCCACGGTGCGGCGCCACAGGTGGCCGGCGTGGACCAGCACGTTGTGCTTGTGCACGAGCGTGAGGCGCTTGCGCTCGCCCGCGTCGGCGCGACGGAAGGCGTCCTCGACGACGCGGCGCACGCCGAACGCCGTGTTCACGGAGACCTCCGTGGCGATCTCGTGCGGGGTGTCCACGCGGATCGCACCGCCGTTGCCCACGTACGGCCCCTCCGTGCCCTCGCGCACCACGGTGAAGTCGATCTCGCCGGGCGCGGCCAGGGGGCTGACGGCGCCGGGCAGCAGGGTGGCCGGGCGCAGGTTCACGCCGTGGTCCAGCGCGAAGCGCAGCTTGAGCAGCATGCCGCGCTCGATCAGCCCGGACGGGATGCGCTCGTCCCCGGGCGCGGCGCCGACGGCCCCGAACAGGATCGCGTCGTGGCGGCGCAGGGACTCGAGGACCTCGTCCGTGAGCGCCTCGCCGGTCTCGAGCCAGTGCTCCGCACCCAGCGGATACGGGGTGAGCCGGGCCTCCGGACGCCCCTCGGCACGCAGCGCCGCCTGCAGGACGGCGGCGGCCTGGTCGGTGACCTCGGGGCCGATGCCGTCGCCGCCGATGACGGCGATGTCCAAGGGGTCTGCGGAGCTGCGTGTGGTCTCGGTCATGGCCCTCAGGCTACGCGCGGCACGCGGGAGGACCACATCGTGTGACACCCGGTCTCACCCTCCGGACGGGCTCAGTCCTCGGCGGGGTCCTCGTGCCGCGGGAAGACCGGCTGCGGGGCGGGCAGCGGGGTGCCGGGGACCAGGTCCTCGTGGAACGCGGCGAAGGACCGCGGGCCGGTGCCGGACGCGCCGGTGCGGCCGGCGTCGCCCTCGGCGGGGACGCCGAGCAGGTCCAGCAGCCGCGAGGCCGAGCCGGGCATCACCGGCTGCGCGAGCAGGGCCACCCGGCGCACGGCCTGCAACGTCACGTACAGCACCGTGCGCATGCGCGGCTCGTCCGTCTTGCGCAGCACCCACGGGGCCTGGTCCGCGAAGTAGGCGTTGATCTCACCGAGCACGCGCCAGGTCTCCTCGAGCGCGTCGTGGAAGTCCTGCACCGCGTACGCGGACCGGGAGCGCTCCAGCAGGGCGTCGACCTGGGCCAGGACGGCGCGGTCCGCCTCGGTGAACTCGCCCGGCTCGGGCACGGCGGCGCCGCAGTTCTTGGCCACCATGGACAGCGAGCGCTGGGCGAGGTTGCCGAGGTTGTTGGCCAGGTCCGCGTTCTTGCGGCTCACCACGGCCTCGTGGCTGTAGGAGCCGTCCGCGCCGAACGGGAACTCGCGCAGCAGGAAGAAGCGAATGGCGTCCAGGCCGTACCGGGCCACCCATTCCCGCGGGTGCACCACGTTGCCCAGGGACTTGGACATCTTGGCCCCGTTGTTGTTCAGGAAGCCATGGATCATGACGCGGCGCGGCAGCTCGAGGCCGGCCGACATGAGGAACGCGGGCCAGAAGATGCAGTGGAACCGGGAGATGTCCTTGCCGATCACGTGCAGGTCCGCCGGCCAGTAGCGCGCGAACGCCTCCGGGTCCTCCGCCGGCCAGCCCGCGCCGGTGAGGTAGTTCGTCAACGCGTCGACCCAGACGTAGGTGACGTGGTCGGCGCGCCGGTCGGCGTCGGCGGCGTCGGGGTCCGCGGGCGCCGGCAGGTCGATGCCCCACTGGAAGGAGGTCCGGGAGATGGACAGGTCCTCGAGCCCGGCCTCCACGAAGCGGATGACCTCGTTGAAGCGGTACCGGGGGGCGGCGAAGTCCGGGTGCTCGCGGTAGTGGTCCAGCAGCGGCTGCTGGTACTTGGACAGGCGGAAGAAATAGGACTCCTCCTCCGTCCACGTCACCTCGGTGCCGGTCTCGACGGCGCGGCGCACCCCGTCCTGACCCACCTCGGTCTCGTCCTCGCCGAAGTAGCGTTCGTCCCGCACGGAGTACCAGCCGGCGTAGGAGCCGAGGTAGATGTCCCCGTTGGCCTCCATCCGCCGCCAGATCTCGCGGACGGCCTCGGCGTGGTCCGTGTCCGTGGTGCGGATGAAGCGGTCGTAGGAGATGTCCAGGACGTCGTCGTCCATCTCCTTGAAGACGGCGGCGTTGCGCGTGGCCAGCTCGAGGGCGCTCACGCCCTGCTGCTGCGCCGTCTGCTCCATCTTCTGGCCGTGCTCGTCCGTGCCGGTCAGGAAGCGCACATCCCGCCCGTCGAGCCGCTGGAAGCGGGCCATCGCGTCCGAGGCGATGTACTCGTAGGCGTGGCCGATGTGCGGCTCGCCGTTCGGGTAGGAGATGGCCGTGGTCAGGTAGTACGGGGCGCGGGCGTCAGTCACAGTCGTCGAGTCTAGCCGCGGGGCCGGGGCCCGCGCCGAGGACGACGTCGTCCGCGCCGGCGTCCGGGACGCCGTCGGCGGTCACCTGCAGATGGCCCGGCGCAGGCCGCAGGTGGAGGTGGGCCCACGGGGCCACCACGAGCACGGACGCCCCGATCATCTCGGTCAGCTCCTCCGCGTGGGTCGCCACGTGGTAGGCCAGGGTGCTGCGCCCGATCCCGAAGACGAGCGGCACCGCCTCGAGGACGATCGCGCCGAAGAAGAACACCGCGCCGCCCGCCACCGTCAGCGCTCGGGTCCGGCGGGGCAGGGCGACGGTGCACAGCGCGAGCAGCCCGAGGACGACGATCGCGGCCGGCGCGCCGAGGATCAGCCACTGGAACGCGGGCAGCGGGTTCTCCCCCGCGAACGGCAGAACCTCCCACAGCTGGCCGGCCTGCTCGTGGATCTGCGTCGACTCGTCCAAGCTCATGGCCGCCAGCAGGGCCGCGGGGGTCAACCACGCGAGCAGGCTCCGCCGCCGATCCGCCCCCAGCGCGCGGCGCACGAGACCCACCGTGGTGAAGCCCGCGGCCCCCAGCAGGAGCAGGCCCGAGCTCCACCACGCCGTGAGGTTGGCCTCGTGGTTCACGTCGAAGACCTCGCGCCACCACGGCACCTGCCGCGGGCCCAGCCCGAACACGAAGGGGAGGGCGAACGACCAGGCGGCGAGCAGGACACTGACGCCGATCAGCCCGCCCGCCGCGCGCCGGGCCCAGCGGCCCTGCACGCCCGGAGGCGTGGCGGGGCGGGCTGCTGCGGCGCGCGCGGTCGGGGCGGGTGCGGGGCGGGGCTCGGGTGGACGCGACATGGACACCATCTGAACACAGGGCGACGCGCGCACGGCCCCGCGGTGCCCGCCGGGCGTGGACGGGTCAGACGGAGAGGTCCACCTCGGCCGCACGGGCGGCGCCGATGGCCGCGGCCAGCGTGGCCGCGGTGTCCCCGGAGAGGGCCCCGTCCAGGGTCAGCACGGCCAGGGCGGCGCCCTCGTCGTCGCGCGAGACGTCCATGCCGGCGATGTTCACGCCCT
This sequence comes from Micrococcus sp. GbtcB5, assembly GCF_019091605.1. Taxonomy (NCBI): domain Bacteria; kingdom Bacillati; phylum Actinomycetota; class Actinomycetes; order Micrococcales; family Micrococcaceae; genus Micrococcus; species Micrococcus sp. GbtcB5. The sequence goes on along the minus strand of NZ_JAGXJK010000001.1, from coordinate 161,881 downwards.
GCACCCCGAGGGCCTGGCCCAGGACGCCGATCACGCCCGGGCGGTCCTGGTAGGCGAACACGAGCAGGTGGTCGGCCAGCGGCACCTCGAGCTCGTGCCGGTCCACGCCGACGAGCTTCTGCACCTGGCGCGGGCCGGTGAGTGTGCCGGTGACGGCGGTCTGGGCGCCCTGCGCGGTCGCGGCGCGCACCGTGACGGTGTTGCGGTAGGACTCGGACACCGCGGTGGTGGTGAGGCGGCACTCGACGCCGCGCTGCTCGGCCAGCACGGGGGCGTTCACGTAGGAGACCTGGTCCGAGACGATGTCCGTGAACACGCCCTTCAGGGCGGCCAGGCGCATCGCGGAGACGTCGTGCTCGGAGATCTCACCGGCGATCTCCACCTCGACGGCCGTGATGGACTGCTCGCCCACCAGCGCGGTGAGCACGCGGCCCAGCTTCTCGGCCAGCGGCAGGCCGGGGCGCACGTCCTCGTGGATCGCGCCGCCGGCCACGTTCACGGCGTCCGGCACGAGCTCGCCGGAGAGGGCCAGGCGCACGGAGCCGGCGACGGCGACGCCCGCCTTCTCCTGGGCCTCGGCGGTCGAGGCGCCCAGGTGGGGGGTGACGACGGCGGAGTCGTGGGCGAAGAACGCCAGGTCCGTGGCCGGCTCGGAGCTGAAGACGTCGATGCCGGCACCCCCGATGGTCCCGGCCTCGAGCGCGCGGGCGAGGGCGTCCTCGTCCACGAGGCCGCCGCGGGCCACGTTCACGATGATCGCGGTGTCCTTCATGCGGGCGAACTGCTCATCGCCGATCATGCCGACCGTCTCGGGGGTCTTGGGCATGTGGATCGTGACCACGTCGGCGCGCTCGAGCAGCTCGTCCAGCTCGACGAGGCTCGCGCCGAGCTGCTGCGCGCGGGCGGTGGTCACGTAGGGGTCGTAGGCGAGGATCTCCATGCCGAACGCCTTCATGCGCTCGGCCACGAGCGCGCCGATGCGGCCCAGGCCGATCACGCCCAGCCGCTTGCCGTACAGCTCGACGCCCGTGTACTTCGAACGCTTCCACTCCCCCGCCTTAAGCGAGCCGTGGGCGGCCGCGATGTTGCGGGCGGCGGCCAGGATGTGGCCGCAGGTGAGCTCGGCGGCGGAGATGATGTTCGACGTCGGCGCGTTGACGACCATGACGCCGGCCTCGGTGGCGGCGGGCACGTCCACGTTGTCCAGTCCGACGCCGGCGCGCGCGATGACCTTCAGCTGCGGCGCGGCGGCGATCGCCTCGGCGTCCATCTGGGTGGCCGAGCGGATCAGCACCGCGTCGACGTCGCGCAGGTCCTCGAGGAGGCGGGCGCGGTCGGCGCCGTCCGTGCGGCGGATCTCGAAGTCGGGGCCGAGGGCCTCGACGGTGGCGGGCGAGAGTTCCTCGGCGATCAGGACGACGGGCTGGGCTGCGCTCACGGGTGCTCCTGGAGGTGTGGTGCGGTGGGATGGAAGGCGGGCCGGCCCGCGCTCCGGTCCGAGCCTAGACGCGTGACCGGACCGTGGCCGGAATGCGACGCCGGCCCCGAAGCGCGATGCCCGGGGCCGGCGTCGGGGGCTCAGGCGGCTCAGCGGGCCGCAGTGCCCTCGGTGTAGTCGTCGTCCGCGTCCTTGAGCCAGGAGAACATCTGGCGCAGCTCGCGGCCGGTCTTCTCGATCGGGTGGGCCTCGCCCCGGGCGCGCAGCTCCTTGAACTCGGGCGCACCGGCCTTCTGGTCGTCCATGAAGCGCTGCGCGAAGGCGCCGGACTGGATGTCGGCGAGGACCGCCTTCATGTTCTCCTTCACGTCGGGGGTGATGACGCGGGGGCCGGAGACGTAGTCGCCGTACTCCGCGGTGTCGGAGATGGACCAGCGCTGCTTGGCGATGCCGCCCTCGACCATGAGGTCGACGATGAGCTTCAGCTCGTGCAGCACCTCGAAGTAGGCGATCTCGGGCTGGTAGCCGGCCTCGGTGAGGGTCTCGAAGCCGTACTGCACGAGCTGGGAGGCGCCGCCGCAGAGCACGGCCTGCTCGCCGAACAGGTCGGTCTCGGTCTCCTCGGTGAAGGTCGTCTCGATGACACCGGCGCGGGTGCCGCCCACGGCCTTGGCGTAGGACAGGGCGAGGGCGTGGGCCTGGCCGGAGGCGTCCTTCTCGACGGCGATCAGCGCGGGCACGCCGCGGCCGGCCTCGAACTCGCGGCGCACCACGTGGCCCGGGCCCTTGGGGGCGACCAGGGCGACGTCGACGCCCTCGGGGGCCTGGATGTAGCCGAAGCGCACGTTGAAGCCGTGCGCGAAGAAGAGGGCGTCGCCCTTCTGCAGGTTGCCGGCGATGTGCTGGTCGTACACGTCGGCCTGGACCTGGTCCGGGGTGAGGATCATGATCAGGTCGGCCTCGGCGGCGGCGGTGGCGACGTCGACGACGCGCAGGCCCTCGGCCTCGGCTTTGGCGCGGGACTTGGAGCCCTCGGCGAGGCCGATGCGCACGTCCACGCCGGAGTCGCGCAGCGACAGGGCGTGGGCGTGGCCCTGGGAGCCGTAGCCGATGACGGCCACGGTGCGGCCCTGGATGATCGACAGGTCGGCGTCGTCGTCGTAGAACTTCTTCACGGTCATGCTGTTCTCCTCACGGGATGGGTGGATCGGGACGGGTCAGCGGGCCAGGGCGCGGTCGGTCATGGACCGCGGCCCCCGGGCGAGGGCGAGGGTGCCCGAGCGGACGAGCTCACGCACGCCGTAGGGCTCCATCATCTCGAGGAAGGCCTCGAGCTTGTCACGGGTGCCGGTGGCCTCGAGGGTCAGGGACTCCGGGGCCACGTCGACGACGTGGGCGCGGAACAGGTCGGCCGCCTGGACGACCTGACCGCGGGTGGCGGCATCGGCGCGCACCTTCACGAGCAGGTGGTCGCGCTGAACGGAGGAGTCGGGCGTGAGCTCGACGACCTTGATCACGTTGATCAGCTTGTTCAGCTGCTTGGTGACCTGCTCGAGCAGGTCCGTGTCGGCGTCGACGACCACGGTGATCCGGGACAGGCCCTCGACCTCCGTGACGCCCACGGCCAGCGAGTGGATGTTGAACGCGCGCCGGGCGAAGAGGCCGGCCACGCGGGTCAGGGTGCCGGGCACGTCCTCGACGAGCACGGACAGGGTGTGGCGTTCCATCGGTTGCCCTCCTCAGTCTTCCTGGTCCCAGTCGGGCGTCATGCCCCGGGCCACCTGGATCGCGTCGTTGCTGACCCCCGCGGGGACCATCGGCCAGACCATGGCGTCACGGGAGACCACGAAGTCCACGATCACGGGGCGGTCGTCGATGGCGAGGGCCTGCCGGATGGTGTCGTCCAGGTCCTCCCGGCGGTCGCAGCGCAGGCCCGCGGCGCCGTAGGCGTCGGCGAGCTTGACGAAGTCCGGCACCCGGGCGGTGTCATGGCCCGTGTTGAGGTCCGTGTTCGAGTAGCGCCCGTCGTAGAAGAGGGTCTGCCACTGGCGCACCATGCCCAGCGAGGAGTTGTTGATCACCGCGATCTTGATGGGGATGCGGTTGATCACGCACGTGGCGAGCTCCTGGTTGGTCATCTGGAAGCAGCCGTCGCCGTCGATGGCCCAGACCACGCGGTCGGGTTCGCCCACCTGCGCCCCCATCGCGGCGGGGACGGCGAAGCCCATCGTTCCGAGGCCGGCCGAGTTGAGCCACTGGCGCGGACGCTCGTAGGCGACGAACTGGCTGGCCCACATCTGGTGCTGGCCGACGCCGGCCACGTAGGTGGCCTCGGGACCGGACAGGGCCGACAGACGCGAGATCACCTCCTGGGGCGCGAGGAGGCCGTCCTCGGTCTCGGTCCAGCCCATCGGGTAGGTGTCCTGCAGGCGCCGCAGCACCGCCCACCAGTCGGCGAGGTCGGGCAGCGCCTCGGGGTCCGTCGCGAGCTCGGCCACCAGGTCCGGGATGATCTCCTTGACGTGGCCGACGATCGGCACGTCCGCGGTGCGGTTCTTGGAGATCTCGGCCGGGTCGATGTCCGCGTGGATCACGCGGGCGCCGGGGGCGAACGAGGGCAGGTGACCGGTCACGCGGTCGTCGAAGCGGGCGCCGAGCGTGATCAGCAGGTCGGCCTGCTGGAGCGCGGCCACGGCGGGGACGCCGCCGTGCATGCCCGGCATGCCCAGGTGCTGGGGGTGCGAGTCGGGGAAGACGCCGCGGGCGGTGAGGGTGGTGACCACCGGGGCGCCCGTGAGCTCGGCGAGGGCGCGCAGCTCCTCGTGGGCCTCGCCGCGGGCCACGCCGCCGCCCGCATACAGCACGGGGCGCCGGGCCTCGCGGATCAGCCGGGCGGCCTCGCGGATCTGCCGGGGGTGGCCGCGCAGGACGGGGCGGTAGCCGGGCAGGTCGATCCGGGGCGGCCACGCGAACTCGAACTCGCCCTGCTGGGCGTCCTTGGTGACGTCCACGAGCACGGGCCCGGGCCGGCCCGTGGCGGCGATGTGGAACGCCTCGGCGAGGGCCTGGGGGATGTCCTCGGGCCGGGTCACGAGCCGGGAGTGCTTGGTGATGGGCATCGTGATGCCCACGATGTCCGCCTCCTGGAAGGCATCCGTGCCGATCGCGGCGGAGGAGACCTGGCCGGTGATGAACACGACCGCCTGGGAGTCCATGTGGGCGTCCGCGATGGCGGTCACCAGGTTGGTGGCGCCGGGACCGGAGGTGGCGATGGCCACGCCGACCTTGCCGGTGGCCAGGTGGTAGCCCTGCGCCGCGTGACCGGCGCCCTGTTCGTGGCGCACCAGGATGTGGCGGATCCGATCGGAGTCCATGAGCGGGTCGTAGGTCGGCAGGATGGCACCGCCGGGCAGCCCGAACACGTCCGTGACCCCCAGCTCCTCCAGGGAGCGGATGATGCCCTCGGAGCCGGTCATCCGGGTCGGCTCGACGCGGGAGCCCTCGCCGGGCACCCGCGGCTCGACGATCTCGGGCCGGGGGGCCGGACGGCGCTCCTGGACCCGGGCGGTCTCCGTCGGGCGGGAGGCCGGCGTCGGGACCTGCGGGACCGCCGCGCGGGCGTCGCGGGGTGTCGTGCTCATGGGGTCACCTCACTGCGTTCGTCGCTGCGTGTCCGTCGCGGGGGCGTCGGACGGTCGTCGTTTGGATCCGTCGGGCGTCGGGGACCGTGGCCGCGTCGATGACGGATCGGGCCGGCGTGGCGGAGTCTGAGGTGGGGACACGGGCCGCCGGGTCCTTCGGGGTGGTCTCAGTATCGACAGCCGTGCGCCCCGTCCGCCATCGACCACCCGCCTGTCTCACAATGTGAGATAAAGCGTCACATCGTGAGACGACCGGGCGGTCGGGGTCGAATCCCGGGCCTGCGCCCACCCTAGTCAGCCGCCGCGGTGGCGGCCGCCTTCACCCACGTTCCGTGACGGAGCACCCCGCGCACCTCGAGCTCCGGGCCGAGGACGACGGCGTCCGCTCGGCTCCCGACTCGGAGCCGGCCGACGTCGGGAAGCCCCAGGGCGTCCGCGGGCGCGGCCGTCGCCGCCCGCAGCGCGGCGTCGAGGTCGACCCCGGCGGCGACGGCGGAGCGCACCGAGCCGGCGACCGTGGCCGTGGACCCGCCGATGGCCCCGGCTGCGCCATCCGCGCCGACCACCCGCGCGACGCCGTCGTGGACCCGGACCCGCAGCGGCCCGAGGGGGAACTCGCCGTCGCCGCAGCCGGCGGCGGCCATCGCGTCCGAGACGAGGATCCACCGCTCCCCGGCCTCCCGGGCGACCCGCCGCACCGTGGCCGGATGCAGGTGGACGCCGTCCACGATGGTCTCGATCCCCACGCGGGGGTCCTCCAGCAGGGCGACGGCGGGCCCGGGCTCGCGGTGGTGGGCGGGCCGGCACGCGTTGTGCAGGTGGGTGGCCATCCGCGCACCCGCCTCGATCGCCGCGCGCGTGACCTCGTAGGACGCGTCGGTGTGGCCGATCGCGACGAGGACGCCCGCCTCCGCCAGCCGGCCCACCGCGTCGAGGGCGCCCGGCAGCTCGGGGGCCAGCGTCACCATCGCGAGGCTGCCCGCGCCGGCCTCGACGAGGCGCGCGACGTCCTCGGGCTCCGGAGCCCGCAGGGACGCGGCCCGGTGCGCGCCGCGGTGCAGGGGCGAGAGCCAAGGGCCCTCGAGGTGCACGCCGGCCAGGACGCCCTCCGCGCGCAGGGGCGCCAGGGCCGTCAGCTGCGCGACGAGCGCGTCGACCTCGTCCGTGACGAGGGAGGCCACCACCGTGGTCGTGCCGGCGCGGGCGTGCGCCGCGGCCGCCGCGCGGGCCGCGTCCGGACCGGACTCGACGGCGTGCCCGCCGCCGCCGTGGCAGTGCACGTCCACGCAGCCGGGCGCGAGCAGGGCGTCGCCGAGCTCGTGGACGGGGCCGTGGGTGCGCGGCGGGTCCCCGGCCCCGACCGCCGTGACCCGGCCCTCCGCCAGGGCGATCCAGCCGGGGCCGCCGAGGCGCTCGCCGTCGTGGACGCGGTCCGCTCGCAGCACCGACGGCGGCACGTCGGCCGGCGGGGTCGCCGGCTCGACGCGCGGCGGGGCGGGGTGCGGGTCGGGCACGGCGGCCTCCTGGGGTGGGTGGATCGGCGGACGGGTGACGCTCAGAGGCCCTGCCAGCGCGGCTTGGCCTCCCACATGTGGCGGTAGTCCCCCGCGAGCTCGAGCCGCCCGGCGGCGGCGTCGTCCACGAGGACGGTCACGTGCGGGTGCAGCTGCAGGGCGGTGACCGGCCAGCGGGCGCTCACGGGGCCCTCCACGAGCTGCCGCACCGCCTCGGCCTTGCCCTCGCCCCGGGCCAGCAGGACCAGGTGTCGGGCGTCGAGGATCGTGCCCACGCCCTGGGTGAGGCAGTGGGTCGGGACCTGGTCGAGGTCGCCGTCGAAGAAGCGGGCGTTGTCCCGCCGGGTCTGCTCGGCGAGCACCTTGATGCGCGTGCGGGAGGCGAGGGAGGAGCCGGGCTCGTTGAACGCGATGTGCCCGTCCGTGCCCACGCCGAGCAGCTGCACGTCCACGCCGCCGGCCTCGCGCAGCGCCTCCTCGTAGGCGGCGCAGGCGCCCGGGACGTCCGCCGCCCCGCCGTCCGGACCGTGCACGGCCTCCGGGGCGATGTCCGTGCGCGCGACGAACTCCCGCTCGATCACGGTGCGGTAGGACTCGGGGTGTCCCGCGGGCAGGCCGACGTACTCGTCCAACAGGAACGCGCGGCAGGAGCGCAGGGACAGCTCCCCGTCCCGGACCCGGCGGGCGAGCTCGTCGTAGACGGGCAGGGGCGAGGAGCCGGTGGCCAGCCCCAGGACGGCCTCGGGACGGGCCGCCACGTGGGCGGCCACCGCGTCCGCGCCGTGCCGGCCCAGGGCGGCGGCGTCGGGCAGGATGACGACCTCCATCAGCGCGCCTCCCGCCCGGGACGCGGCGCGGGTCCCCCGGCCCGGGCGTCGATCGCGTGCATGCTCATCCTCTGCTCGTCTCGGCGTGCGGGCCGACCGGGCCTCAGCCCAGGTAGGCGCCCTCGGCGGCGGAGTGCACCAGCTTGGCGTACTTACCCAGCACGCCCGTGGTGAACTTCGGCTCCACCGGCTCCCAGGACTCGCGGCGGGCGGCGAGCTCGGCCTCGTCCACGAGCAGGTCCATGGTGCGTCCGGCGATGTCCACGCGGATGCGGTCGCCGTCCTGCACCAGCCCGATCGGCCCTCCCTCGGCGGCCTCGGGGGCGATGTGGCCGATGCACAGGCCGGTGGTGCCGCCGGAGAAGCGCCCGTCGGTGATCAGCAGGACGTCCTTGCCCAGACCCGCCCCCTTGATCGCGCCGGTGATCGCGAGCATCTCGCGCATGCCCGGGCCGCCCTTCGGCCCCTCATAGCGGATGACCACCACGTCGCCGGCGGCGATGGTCCCGTCCTCGAGGGCGTCCATGGCGGCGCGCTCCCGGTCGAAGACGCGCGCGGTGCCCTCGAAGACGTCCGCATCGAAGCCGGCGGACTTCACGACAGCGCCCTCCGGGGCCAGCGAGCCGTGGAGGATCGCGATGCCGCCGTTGGGGTGCATCGCGTCGTCCATGGTCCGGATGACCTTGCCGTCCACCGGGTCCGGATCGAGCGCGGCCAGGTTCTCGGCGAGGGTCTTGCCGGTGACGGTGAGGGTGTCCCCATGCAGCAGGCCCTCGTCCAGCAGGGCCTTCATGACCACCGGGACGCCGCCGATGCGGTCCACGTCCGTCATGACGTACTGACCGAACGGCTTGAGGTCGGCGATGTGCGGGGTGCGGTCGGCGATGCGGTTGAAGTCGGACAGCTGCAGGTCCACGCCCGCCTCCCGGGCGATGGCGAGCAGGTGCAGCACGGCGTTGGTGGAGCCGCCGAACGCCATGGTCACGGCGATCGCGTTCTCGAACGCGGGCTTGGTCATGATGTCCCGGGCCGTGATGCCCTGGCGGAGCATGTTCACCACGGCCTCGCCGGAGCGGCGCGCGAAGGCGTCGCGGCGGCGGTCCGCGGAGGGGGCGGCGGCGGAACCGGGCAGGGACATGCCGAGGGCCTCACCGATGGAGGCCATGGTGTTGGCGGTGTACATGCCGCCGCAGGCGCCCTCACCCGGGGCGATGGACTTCTCGATGCGGAGCAGGTCCTCCTCGGACATGAGACCGCGGGCGCAGGCGCCGACCGCCTCGAAGGCGTCGATGATGGTCACCTGCCTCTCGGTGCCGTCGGTCAGGCGGGCCACGCCCGGCATGATCGAGCCTGCGTAGACGAACACGGACGCCAGGTCCAGGCGGGCGGCGGCCATGAGCATGCCCGGCAGCGACTTGTCGCAGCCGGCGAGCAGGACGGAGCCGTCCAGGCGCTCGGCCATCATCACGGTCTCCACCGAGTCCGCGATCACCTCGCGGGAGACGAGGGAGAAGTGCATGCCCTCGTGGCCCATGGAGATGCCGTCCGAGACGGAGACCGTGCCGAACTCCAGCGGATATCCGCCGGCGGCGTGGACGCCGTCCTTCGAGGCCTGGGCGAGGCGGTCCAGGGAGAGGTTGCAGGGGGTGATCTCGTTCCAGGACGAGGCGATGCCGATCTGCGGCTTGCCGAAGTCCTCGTCCCCCATGCCGACCGCGCGGAGCATGCCGCGGGCGGCGGTGCGCTCCATGCCGTCGGTGACGTCGCGCGAGCGCGGCTTCATGTCGGGGGCGGCGGACGGGGTGCTGGGAGTCGACGCGGCGGAGTCCATGCCGCGGAGTCTAGTGAGCACGGCACCACCGGGCCGGAGCGACGTCCCCGTGTGACGGGTGCGGCGGCATGACACGTGCGGACGGGTCCGCGTACGTTGGGGCCATGGACACGCCCACCCTGCACAGACGGCTGCGCCGCGTCTTCGATGCGCGCGTGTTCAACCATGGCGACTACAACGTCGTCTACGGCCAGCCCTCGGGCTCCTCCTCCCCCCTCGTCATCGGCTACCGCCACCAGCCACTCGAGATGCTGCTGTGCCCGTTCGACCCCACCTCCACCCCGGACGACCACGACCGAAGCGCGCCGGGCGTGGCCGAGGACGACCCGCACGGCCCGGTGACCGAGGTCTCCCCGGACCGCGCCGACGTCGTCGAGGTGGGCCTGGCCAACGTGGCCACCGTGGCGGACACGGGCAGCGGCTATCAGGTGGAGACCGTCACGGGCTTCCGCACGTGGTTCGACGTCCCGGAGCACACGCGCGTCCCGGTGGGTGACCTCACGGAGGACGGCACCGCGGAGCTCGACCAGTCCGAGGACGCCACCGACTTCCACGCCTTCATGACCGCGTTCATGGATGAGCTGGACCGCCTCTACGCGGCCCCGGAGCCGGACACGACGGACGTCACGCCCCCCGATTTGCACGGCGTCTGAGACCCCTGGTAGGGTTTCACCTCGTTGCACGGCGCACCGGAGAGATCCGAGAGGCGGTGCGGCACCTGCACCTCTAGCTCAACCGGTAGAGCATCTGACTCTTAATCAGCAGGTTCCGGGTTCGAGTCCCGGGGGGTGCACCACACGAAGCGAAGGCCCCGTCTCCACGGAGACGGGGCCTTCGTCGTCCCCGCTCCCCGGCAGGCCCCACCGTAGGCTTGGGCCCATGACCGACACGACCCAGCACCGCCTCCAGCCCGGCGACACGGCACCTGCGTTCACCCTCCAGGACCAGGAGGGCCGGCCCGTCTCGCTGCGCGACAGCGCGGGCAAGCACACGATCGTCTACTTCTACCCGGCCGCGTCCACGCCCGGCTGCACCACGCAGGCCTGCGACTTCCGGGACAGCCTCGCCTCCCTCACCGCGGCCGGCTACGTCGTCCTGGGGATCTCCCCCGACCCGATCGGCAAGATCATCCGATTCGCCGAGCAGGAGGGCCTGACGTTCCCCCTGCTCTCGGATGAGGACCACGCGGTGGCCGAGGCCTACGGCGCCTGGGGCGAGAAGAAGAACTACGGGCGGACCTTCGAGGGTCTGATCCGCTCCACGATCGTCGTCGGCCCGGACGGGAAGGTCACCCACGCGCAGTACAACGTGAAGGCGACCGGCCACGTGGCCCGACTGCGCCGCACCCTCGGCCTCGACGAGGCCTGATCCGCGCCCGCCGCACCCGGGCACCGCACGGTAGGATCGGGCCTCGCCCCGTGCGCGGGGTGTGCGCGGGCGTGGCGGAACTGGTAGACGCGCTGGATTTAGGTTCCAGTGTCCTGGACGTGGGGGTTCGAGTCCCCCCGCCCGCACTCCCCGGACCCGCCCGACCCCGACGTCACCCGCCACAGGAGGCCGCCATGCAGCCCACTCGCCGCGCCTTCCTCGGCGGGGGCCTGGGCCTGCTCGGCCTGGGCGTGGCCGGCTGCGCGACGTCGCCCGCGGCGCCGTCCTCCGCCGCCCCGACCTCCTCGGGCCCGAGCCGGCTGCTCGTGGTCGGTGCCCCGGCGCGGGCGCTGACGCGGGATCCGGCCCGCGCGCTGGACGTCGAGTCCTTCCGTCTGATCCGCCAGGTCTTCGAGACGCTGCTCGGTGTGGACCCGGACACCGGCGCCCCCACGCCCCGCCTCGCCGAGCGGCACGAGGAGTCCGACGGCGGCCGCCTCCACACGTTCCACCTGGTCTCCGGGGTGGTGTTCGACGACGGCGAGCCGTGCGACGCCGCCGCCGTGGTCGCGAACATCGAGCGGTGGGCCGCCGCCCCCGCGCCCGTGGACGGGACCGTCGCCCCGCCCTCCTCGTTCGTCTCGGCCTTCGGCGGATACGCCGGGGACGCGGACTCCGCCTTCGCCGGCGTCGAGGCCCGCGGAGAGCTCGAGGTGCGGCTGCGCCTGCACTCCCCCCGCCGTCACCTCGCGGCCGCGCTGGCCTCGCCGGCCTTCGCGATCTCCTCGCCGGCCTCGTGGGACCGCACGGTCGACGTGGACGGCTCCGAGGTCACCACCCCCGCCGGCACCGGCCCCTACCGCTGGGCCGACGCCGCGGAGACCGCCGAGCTCACGCGCGCCCACCCGGGCGCCTCGGGCGCGACGATCCTGGTCCCCAGCGCCCGCCACCGCGGCTCCGATCCGGCGGCGTACCCGGTGGCCGTGCAGGCGTGGGGTCGGGCCTCCGTGCGCCTGCGGGAGCTGCGGCGCGGCACGGCGGATGTGATCGACGTCGTCGCCCCCGGCCAGCTGCGCCCCCTCGTCGAGGCCGGCACCCAGGTGCTGCCCCGGGATCCCCTGGGCGTGCTCTACGTGGGCATGAACCTGGACCACCCGCGCGTGCGCTCGCAGTACCTGCGCCAGGCGATCGCGTACGCGGTGGACCGCCCGCGCATCGCCGGCAGCGACGTCTTCCTCGAGGGCACCCGCCTGGCCCACGACCTCGTCCCCCCGTCCCTCGGCGTCGGCGACGAGGAGGCGCGGCGCTACGACGTCAACCCGGGCCGGGCCCGCGAGTTCCTCCGCCTGGCGGGATACGACGGGGAGCCGTTGGAGTTCCTCTACCCGGCCGGCACGGCCCGCCCCTCCCTGCCCGAGCCGGAGCGGGTCTACGCGATGGTCGCCCGCGACCTCGGCGCGGTGGGGATGCACATCGTGCCCGTGCCCGTGCCGGAGGACCAGGACTACCTGCACGCCGTCGTCTCCCGACCCACCCGAGCCCTGCACCTGATGGGCCGCACCGGCGACTACCGCGACCCGCACGCGTTCCTCGAGCCCTTCGCGCGCTCGGGCCGCGCCGAGACCGGCTACCGCAACCCGCGCGTCGTCGAGGACGTGGACGCGGCGGCGGCCGAGACCGACGACGACACACGCCGCGCCCTGTTCCGCCGCGTCGTCCGGGCCATGGCCCTCGACCTGCCGGCGCTGCCGCTGGTCTATCCGATCTCGGCCCTGGCCACCGGCCCGCGCGTGGCCTCCTACCCGACGTCGCCGCAGCTGGACGAGCCCTTCTCGCGCGTCAGGCTGACCGAAGGCTGAACGCACCGGTAGTACAGTGGGAGATCACGGCGCCCGGCCCGACCGCCACTGCTCGGCCTGGTCTCACTGCGCCCACCCGCCGTCGTTCTGCTTCAGGAGTTGACCGTGCCCACCACCTCGTCCACCGCCACCCACGACGTCGTCCTGATCGGCGGCGGCATCATGAGCGCCACCCTGGGCGTGCTGCTGCAGAAGCTCGAGCCCACCTGGTCCATCGCCCTGTACGAGAGCCTCGATCAGGCCGGCCTGGAGTCCTCCGACCCGTGGAACAACGCGGGCACCGGCCACGCCGCCCTGTGCGAGCTGAACTACTCGCCCATGGACAAGAACGGACGGGTGGACGTCACCAAGGCGCTGGGCATCAACGAGCAGTTCTGGACCACCCGCCAGTTCTGGTCCTCCCTGGTGGCGGACGGCACGCTCAAGGACCCCAAGTCCTTCATCAACCCGCTGCCGCACATGTCCTTCGTGTGGGGTGACGACCACGCGGACTACCTCCGCACCCGCTATGAGGCCATGTCCGCCCAGCCGCTGTTCGCCGGCATGGAGCACAGCGAGGACCCGGAGCAGATCCGTGCCTGGGCCCCGCTGCTGATCGAGGGCCGTGAGCCGGGCCAGCGCCTGGCGGCGTCCCGCAACACCGGCGGCACCGACGTCGACTTCGGCTCCCTCACCCGCCAGCTCATCACGGCCATGGCCGGCGCCGGCGCCGAGGTGCGCTTCGGTCACAAGGTCACCGGCCTCACCCGCGGCACGGACGGCCGCTGGGAGGTCAAGGTCAAGAACAAGGCCGCCGGCTCCGAGCTCGTGGACCGCGCCCGCTTCGTCTTCGTCGGTGCCGGCGGCGGCGCCCTGCCCCTGCTGCAGAAGTCCGGCATCCCCGAGGCCAAGGGCTTCGGCGGCTTCCCGGTCTCCGGCCAGTTCCTGCGCTGCACGGACGAGTCCGTGGTCAACCAGCACATGGCCAAGGTGTACGGCCAGGCCGCCGTCGGCGCCCCGCCGATGTCCGTGCCCCACCTGGACACCCGCTTCGTCAACGGCAAGCGCTCCCTGCTGTTCGGCCCCTACGCCGGGTTCTCCACGAACTTCCTCAAGACCGGCTCCTACCTGGACCTGCCGCTGTCCGTGCGCCCGCACAACCTCAGCACGATGCTGGACGTGGCCAAGGACAACATGGACCTGACCAAGTACCTCGTGACCGAGGTGCTGAAGTCCCGGGACAAGAAGATCGACGCGCTGCACGAGTTCTACCCGGAGGCCGACGGCGGCGAGTGGGAGCTGATCACCGCGGGCCAGCGCGTGCAGGTGATGAAGCGCAAGGGCCGCTTCGGCGGCGTCCTGCAGTTCGGCACCGAGGTCGTCACGCACGCGGACGGCTCGCTCGGCGGCCTGCTCGGCGCCTCGCCGGGCGCCTCCACCGCGGCCCCCATCATGGTGAAGCTGCTCGAGCGCTGCTTCCCCGCGAAGATGGCCGGCTGGGACGGCACGCTCAAGGAGCTCATCCCGTCCCTGGGCCACACGCTCAACGACGACCCGGCGCTGCTGGACGAGGTCCGCACCGTCACGGACGCCGCACTGAAGCTGGCCTGACGCCCCGATGGGAGCGCTCGCACGGTTCTCACTCGGTCGGCGGGCGCTCGTGGCGCTCGTCACCGTGTTCATCGCGGTGTTCGGCGTCCTCTCCGCCGGGCAGCTCAAGCGGGAGCTGATCCCCCCGCTCGAGCTGCCCGTCATCTCCGTCTCGACGCTCTACCCGGGGGCGTCCCCCGAGGTCGTGGACGCTCAGGTGGGCGAGCCCCTCGAGACGGCCCTGCAGGCCGTGGAGGGGCTCGAATCCTCGCGGTCCACGTCGCAGTCCGGCTTCAACGCGGTCCAGCTGGAGTTCGCCTACGGCACAGACCTGAACCGGGCCCGGTCCCAGGTGGACCGCGTGGTGGCCAACCTGGGGCCGCAGCTGCCGGAGGAGGCGGAGACCTCGTCCTTCGCGGGCTCCGTCTCCGACTTCCCGGTGGTCTTCCTCGCCCTGTCCGGGGACGAGGACCTCAACACCCTGCGCCGCCGCGCCGAGGACGTCCTGGCCCCGCGGCTGCAGAAGATCGACGGCGTCCGCGGCGCCGACGTCCTCGGCGGCACGGACGAGAACGTCTCCGTGGTCCCGGACCCGGCCGCGCTCGCCGCCGCCGGGCTGACCACCTCCGACATCACCGACGCGCTCGAGGAGAACGCCGGCCTCTTCCCCGTCGGCCAGGTCACCGAGGGCGCGACCACCTATCCCGTCCAGGCGGGCGCCGCCGTCGAGGACCTCGAGGGCCTGCGCGGGATCGTCGTCGCTCCCTCCGGCGACGGCGAACCGCGCACCCTGGACGAGGTCGCCGACGTCACCCTCGTGGCCGCGGCCCCCACCTCGCTGACCCGCACCGACGGGGTGCCGACGCTGTCCGTCTCCGTGACCGCGACCCCGGACGCCGACCTCGTGGCGGTCTCTCAGGCCGTGCGCGACGCCCTGCCGGAGCTGGCGTCCCTGGTCGGCGGCGGCGCGGACCTGACCGTGGTGTTCGACCAGGCCCCGTTCATCCAGCAGTCCATCGACACGCTGTTCCAGGAGGGCCTGCTGGGCCTGGCGTTCGCCGTGCTGGTGATCGCCGTGTTCCTGCTCTCGGTGCGCTCCACCCTCGTCACCGCCGTGTCCATTCCGCTGTCCCTGCTGGCCGCCCTCATCGGGGTGGCGGCCTTCGGCTACTCCCTCAACACGCTAACGCTCGGGGCGCTGACGATCTCGATCGGCCGAGTCGTGGACGACGCGATCGTGGTGGTGGAGAACATCCGCCGGCACCTCGGCCTGGGCGCCGACCGGCGCACCGCGATCCTGGACGGCACGCGCGAGGTCGCCACCGCGATCACCGCCTCCACCCTCGTCTCCGTGGCCGTGTTCCTGCCCATCGCCTTCGTGGGCGGCCTGGCCGGCGAGCTGTTCCGGCCCTTCGCCGTGACCGCCACGGTCGCCCTGCTGGCCTCCCTCGTCGTCGCCCTGACGATCGTGCCGGTGCTGTGCTGGTGGTTCCTGCGCTCCCCGCGGCGCGGGGCCGAGACCACGGCCGCGCCCGCCGTCCCCGGCGACCGGCCCGTGGCGGCCGGCGGATGGCTCACCCGGGCCTACCGCCCGGTGCTGCGCTGGACACAGCGGCACACCGTGGTCACCCTCGCCGCCGCCCTGGCGCTGCTGGCCGGCACGGCCGCGCTGGTCCCGCTGATCCCCACGAACCTCCTGGGCGACTCGGGACAGAACTCGTTCGTCGTCACGGCGGAGCAGGAGCCGGGGGCGTCGCTGGAGACGACGGCCGCCGCCGCCGAGCGCATCGAGCGCGTGCTGCTGGACACCGACGGCGTCGAAACCGTCCAGTGGACGGCCGGCACCGCCGCCGGTCCGATGGGGGCCTTCGGCGGCTCCTCGGCGGACCGGGCGCGGTTCACGGTGGTGACCGACCCGGATGCGGACCAGGTGGCCCTTCAGGACGGGGTGCGCGCCGAGCTCACCGGTCTCGACGGCGTGGGCGACGTGTCCGTCTCCACGCAGCAGGGGCCGAGCGGCGGCCAGGACATCGAGGTGTCCGTCTCCGCCCCCGACCCGCAGGCCCTCACCGCGGCCGCCGATCAGGTCGCCCAGGCGCTGCGGCCCGTCGAGGGTGCCCGCGAGGTGACGACGCCGGCCTCGGACCTGCGCCCGACGTTCCAGGTGGACGTGGACACCGTCGCCGCCGCCCGGCTCGGCCTGACCGAGGAGGCGGTGGCCGGCCAGGCCGCCGCCGCCCTGCAGGCCGTGCCCGTGGGCGAGGTCCGCTTCGGGTTCGAGAGCTTCGCGGTGCAGCTGGGTGACCCGGAGCCGGTCGAGTCCCTCGACGCCCTGCGCCAGGTGCCCGTGGAGACGGCCGAGGGGCCCGTGCCGCTGGGGGACCTCGCCGAGGTCTCGCGGATGTCCGTACCTGCCCGGGTGACGTCCTCGAACGGCGAGCGGACCGCCGTCGTCACGGTGACCCCGGACGACGAGGACCTCGGGGCCGTCTCGCGCCGGGTCACGCAGGCCGTGGCGGAGCTGGACCTGCCCGAGGGCGTCACCGCGGCCGTGGGCGGCGCGGCGGAGCAGCAGGCGCAGACGTTCCGGGACCTCGGGCTGGCGCTGCTGGCCGCCGTGGCGACCGTGTACGTCGTGATGGTGGCGACGTTCAACTCGCTGCGCCAGCCGCTCGTGCTGCTCGTGTCGATCCCCTTCGCCGCCACGGGCGTGTTCCTGGCGCTGCTGGCCACCGGCACGCCGCTGGGACTGTCCACGATGATCGGGCTGCTCATGCTGGTGGGCATCGTGGTGACGAACGCGATCGTGCTGATCGACCTGATCAACCAGTACCGCCGCGACCGCGGCATGACCTTGGACGAGGCGATCGAGGTGGGCGCGCTCAACCGCGTGCGCCCGGTGGTGATGACGGCCCTGGCCACCGTCCTGGCCATGACCCCGATGGCCCTGGGCGTCACGGGGCACGCGGGGTTCATCTCCCAGCCCCTCGCGGTGGCCGTGGTGGGCGGCCTGGTGTCCTCCACCCTGCTCACGCTCGTGCTCGTGCCCGTGCTGTACCGGCTCACCGAGGTCCGCGGGGAGCGCCGCCTGCAGGAGGAGCGCCGTGTCGCGGCCGAGTGGGAGGCGCAGCGCGTCGCGGCCGAGCGCGCGGCCGAGCAGGCGCGCCGGGCTGAGGAGCGATGGGCGGCCCCGTCCGAGCTCGACACCGGACGCCTCGGCCGACTCCGGCAGCGCCTCCGCCGGCGGTGGCGCCGGGCCTGACCTCACGCGTGGCGCGGGCCGGGGCGGCGGGGCGCACCCCCGTCGCTCAGGCGCCGTCGTGCACCGCGAGGCTCGAGCCGCGCCGGTCCTTGCGCACCTCGAGGCGCACGCCGATCTCCTGCCTCATCCGTTCGACGTGGGAGACGAGGCCCACGGTCCGGCCACCGGTCCGCAGGGTGTCCACGACGTCCAGGACGTCGTCGAGGGTGTCCGCGTCGAGCGAGCCGAAGCCCTCGTCCACGAAGAGCGTGTCCAGTTCGATGCCGCCGGCTTCGGCCTGCACGGTGTCCGCGAGCCCCAGGGCGAGGGCGAGGGAGGCCATGAAGGTCTCGCCGCCCGAGAGCGTGGCCGGGTGGCGCGTCTCGTCCACGTAGTGGTCCCGGATGACGAGTTCGAGGCCCTTGTTCCCGCGCCCGCCCACGGCGTCGGAGTACTCGATCGAATACCGCTGGTCCGTCATGGCGAGCAGACGCTCGGTGGCCGCGGCGGCGACCTCCTCGAGCCGCCCGGCGAGGACATAGCTCGTCAGGGGCATCTTGAGCAGGTTCTCCCCGCCGCCGCGGACGAGGTCGAGCAGCCCCCGCACCCGCGTGTGCTCGGCGATGAGCCCGGCGGACCGCTCCAGGACCTCGGTCAGGGCGGCCGACTGCCGGCGCACCGTGGCGACGAGCGAATCGAGCCGCCCGACCGCCGTCGCCCGGGACGAGCTCGCGGCCTCGGCCGCGGCGAGCGCCTCGGCGGCGGCGCGGGTCTGCTCCTCGGTCGGCGGCTCGACGCCCGCCTCGGCGAGGGCGCGGCCCCGGCGGACGGGCTCGCTCGCCTCGAGCTCGGCGAGGCGGGCCCGTTCGGCGTCCCACTCCTGCACGGCGGCCGTGCGGTCGGCGGCCTCCGTCTCCTCGAGGCGGGCCGCGCGCGCCGCGTCGACGTCGTCGAAGCGCTGTTCGGCCAGCGTGGCGGTGAGCGCCTGTCCGGTCTCGTCGGCGACCGCCCGGGCGCGCGCGTCCTCGTCCTGCGCCGCAGCGAGGGCGGCCAGGACCCGGCGTGCGGCGGTGACCTGGTCGCGGCGGGCGTCGAGGGTCTCGGCGTCGCCGCGGGCGGCCTCGACGGCGTCCCGCAGCTCGGTCAGCCGGGCGGCGCGGTGGGCGGCGGCCTCGGCGAGCCGGCCGTCCTCGGCCGCGAGCGCGGCGGCGGTCTCGTCGGCCCCGGCGAGCGTCTTCTCGGCGGCGGTCAGCCGGCGGCGGTCCGCGGCGAGGTCCTTCGCCGCCTGGTCCAGCGCGGCCCGTTCGGTCTCGGCGCGCTCGAGCGCCTCCCGCGCGGCCTCGGGTGCGAGCCCGGCGGCGGCCTCGCCCGCCGAGCGGAGGGTCTGCTCGGCGGCGCGCAGGGCGGTCTCGGCGTCGGTCGCGGCCCGGTCGGCCGCGGTCCGGGCCTGCTCGGCGTCCCGCACGTCCGCCTCGGTCACCGCGGTGTCCGCGGTCGCGGCCGGGGCCGGGTGCTCGGGCGAGCCGCACACGGCGCACGGCTCGCCGGGCACGAGCCGCTCCGCCAGTTCGGAGGCGGCCTGCTCGTACCGGGCACGCAGCAGACCGACGTGCCGTTCGGCGGCCTCACGTCGCCGCTCCTGTGCCTCCCGGTGGGCCCGGGCCGCGGTCTCGACCTCGACGGCGCGGGCGGCCGCGGCCTCGGCGGCCGTGCGGCGAGCGGCGGCCTCGGACACGGCGCGGTCCACGGCCTCCCGGGCGCCGAGACGCTCGGTGCCGCGTTCGACGACCGCGCGGTGTGCCGCGACGGCCGCCTCACGCTCGGGGCGGGACTCGACCAGGGCGGCGCGGTCGCGGCCGATCTCGGCCCGACGCTCCGCCGCGGCGGCCGCCTCCTGCTCCAGCTCGCGCATCCGGTCACGGTCCCGGACGGCGCGCGCCACCGCCTCCGCGGCGCGCTCGGCCTCCCCCAGCGCCTGGCGGGAGGCGGGCGCATCGGCGGCCCCGTCCGCCCGGGCGGCGGCGAGCCACGCCGCCGCGGTCGGCTCGTCCTCGACGTGCGCCAGGGCCTCCGTCACCGCCTCCGACGCGGTGCCGGCGGCGTCCGCCGCCGCGGAGGCCCGCTGGGCGGCCGCGAGCACCCGCCCGGCGCGCTCATGGGCGTCGACGGCGCGGCGCCGCGCCGCGGCGGTCTCGGCCTCGGCGTCGTGGTCGCGTCGACGGCTCGCCCACGCCTCGGCCGCGGCCAGGTCCCGCCCGCGGGTCTCCAGCTCACGCGCCGTCACCCGGGCCCGCTGCTCCGCGGCGCGGGCCGTGGCGAGGTCGGCCCGCGCGTCCTCGTGGGCGCGACCTGCGCGCTCGGCGGCGAGGGCGAGCAGCCGGTCGTCCGTGTCCGGTGACGGCTCCGGCGCATGCCAGTCCGGGCCGAGCGCCTCGTGGAGCGCCTCGGCCAGCTGTGCCCGCGCGGTCCGGGCCACGTCCGCGTCCACGGCCACCGCGGTGTCCAGCCGGGCCGTCTCGACGCGCAGGTGCTCCTCGACGCCGTCGAAGCGCTGCGTGCCGAAGAGCCGCCGCAGCAGGACGCGGCGCTCATCCGACTTCGCGGTGAGGAACTGGGCGAACTGTCCCTGGGGCAGCAGGACCACCTGTATGAACTGCTCGGCGTCCAGGTGCAGGACGGCCGCGATCTGCTGGCCGACCTCGTCCGCCCGGGTGAGCGGCGCCGTCCATTCCCCGTCCACGCGTTCCCGCAGGGAGACCGTGGCCTGCGTGGTGACGGTGGCGCCCCCCGCTGCGCTGCGTCGCCGGCGGGGCCGCTCGTGCTTGGGTGAGCGGACCACCTCGAAGCGCCGGCCCTGCACGGTGAACTCGACCTGCACCTCGGGGATCACCGCGCCCGGCTCGCGCAGCGTGGTCACGAGCGACTCGGCCGACCGTCCGCCTGGCACGGTCCCGTAGAGGGCGAAGCACAGCGCGGCCAGCACCGTGGACTTGCCCGCGCCGGTGGGCCCGTCCAGCAGGAACAGGCCGGCCGCGTTGAGCCGGTCGAAGTCGACGTCCTGCGCCTGGGCATAGGGCCCGAGCCCCTCCAGGCGCATCCGATGGATCCTCATGCGCGCACCTCCGCCGCACGGGCGGCCTCGAGGGCGTCCCGCAGCAGGTCCTGCTCCGCCTCGCTGGCCGGCCGCTGCCGGACGTGGTCCACGAAACCGACCGCGAGCGCGTGGTCCGAGGGTGCCTGCCGCAGGACCTGGGCGTAGGTCCGCTCCCGGGCCCGCCTCCCGCCGGCCGGTTCGTGGCGGAAGACGAGCACGGAGGGGAACCGGGTCTTCAGGCGCTCCAGGGCCCGCTCGGGGCGTTCGTCGTCGGTGACGGTGACCTGCACCCAGCACTGCTCCGCCCACGCGAACTCCGGGGACTCCAGCAGGTCCTCGATCGGCCCGGACAGCACCGCCAGGCGCCGTCCGGCGTCCCAGTCCACGGCCTCGACGTCGGTGACGGCCCCGCCCGTGACGTGGACGAGCCAGCCGCCCTTGCGGTGGCCCGCCTCGGCGAAGGAGTACGGCAGCGGTGAGCCGGAGTACCGCACGTGCTCTGCCAGCCGCTGGCGGCCGTGCAGGTGGCCCAGGGCCGCGTAGTCGAGCCCGTCGAACACGGAGACCGGCACCTGCCCCAGCGTGCCCACCAGCATCTCGGGCGGGGCGTCCGGCTCAACGTGCTCGCCCTCGCCGATGTCCCGTTCGGACTCGGAGCCGTGGCCCCCGGCCGCGAACAGGTGGGCCAGCACGACGGCGGCCACCGGCTCCGGCGTCTCGGCGCGGCGGGCGGCCAGATCGGCGTGGACGCGGCGGACCGCCTCCGTCAGCACGGCCGTGTGGTGGGGCTCCACGCCCCAGGCCGGTCCCTGGTGGCGCGGTTCGAGGTAGGGGATGCCGTAGACGGCCACGGTCTGGCCCGCACCGCCGTCGACCCCGGGCTCGGTGAGCAGCACGGGGCGGTCCAGCTCCGCCGCGTCCGCGCGCACGTGCACGCCCGCGGCCGCCAGGAGTCCGCCGCCGAAGCCGAGGCGCACCGCCGAGTCGTGGTTGCCGCTCGTGAGCACCACCTGGGCGCCGGCCGCGTGCAGCCGGGTGAGCGTCCGGTCCAGCAGCCGGACGGCGTCCGCCGGCGGCAGCGCGCGGTCGTACACGTCCCCGGCCAGCAGGACGGCGTCCACGCCGCGCTCCGTCACGGTCGCGACGAGGGCGTCCAGGACCTCCTCCTGGGCCTCGAGCAGTCCGGTGCCGTGGAACGACCGGCCCAGATGCCAGTCCGAGGTGTGCAGCAGGATCATGCGGCCCACTCTAGGGAGGGTGTGGACGGGATAAGCACGACGCGGTGCAGCTCGTACGATGGCGGCATGTCCGCCACCGCGCCCGAGCCCACCGCCTCCTCGTCCACGCCCCTGCCCGGCCCCGAGCACGCCGACCGGGTCCTGGCCCTCCTCGCGGCCGGTGCCGCCGGGGACGCGCTGGGCGGCGTCGTCGAGTTCACCCCCGCGTCGGGGATCGAGGCGGTGCACGGCCCCGCCGGCGTCACCGACGCCGCGGACCTGCTCGCCCAGGAGGGCACCCACGCCCTGCCGATCACGGACGACACCCAGCTGACGCTGTACGTGCTCGACGGCCTGCTCGAGTGGATCGAGTGGCAGAACGACGGCGTCCTGGCCGATCCCGCCGCGTGCGTGTGGCTCGCGTGCCTGCGCTGGTTCGCCACGCAGGACGGCGCGCTGCCCGAGGGCGCTCCCCCGGCCCCGCCCCGCTGGATCGACGCGCACGCGGAGCTGAAGGTGCGCCGCGCGCCGGGCACCGCGTGCCTGAGCGGGCTCGCCGAACCGGGGATGGGCCTGCCGGGCGACCCGCACAACCCGGGCTCGAAGGGCTGCGGGACGGTCATGCGCTCGGCCCCGTACGGGATGGTGCCGGGGCTCGAGGACCCGCACGTCGTGTCCCTCGCCCGCCAGGGGGCCGTCCTCACGCACGGCCACCCCACCGCGTGGGTCGCGGCGGCCGCGTACGCCCTCGTCATCGCGGCCCTGCTGCGCGGCCTGGACCTGGCCGCCGCGGTCGCGCACGCCCGCGCGTGGCTCGACGGCCTGGGCGAGGAGGCCGAGGAGACCCGCGCCGCCGTGACCGCGGCGGTCGACCTGGCCGGCACCGTCGACGCCGACCCCGGCGCCCCCGGTGCCCTCCCCACCGCGCTCGGCGAGGGCTGGGTCGCGGAGGAGGCCCTGGCCATCGCGCTGTATGCCGCGCTCACCGCGCAGGCGGCGCACCCGGCCGATCCGGCGGCGGCGCTCGCCCTGGCGCTGCGGATCGGCGTGAACCACGACGGCGACTCCGACTCCACGGCCTCGCTGGCCGGGCAGGTGCTCGGCGCGGCGCACGGCACCGCCGTGTTCGGCGCGCACGACCCCGCGGACCGCGCCGCGGCCGAGGCCTCCGTCCCGGGGTGGATCGCCGAGCGCGAGGTCGTCCTGGAGGCCGCCCGGCGCTGGAGCGCCGCGACCACCTGAGTGGTTCAGCGCGCGGCGTCCGGCCAGTTCCCGTCGAGCATCTGCAGGAACTCCCCCTCGGAGACCAGGGCGATGGCCTGCCCACGGTCCCGCCGGCGCAGGGCGTCCCGCGTCTTGCGGTGCGCCAGCGCCGTGGTCACGGCCTGCGGTGCCCCGTCCTCGGCGCGCGGGCGGTGCAGGTCCGCGGCCTCGAAGCCGTCCCCCACGACGAGCATCGTGGTGGCCGCGCCCACCCGGTTCGCGGTCTGCGCGCCGTGCGCGGCCGCGCGCGTCTTGGCACTCTGACGCGACATGCCGATGCCGCCCGTGAACACCACGGTCTGGCCGAACAGGGGGTGACCCGGGTCGGCGGTCGGGTTCGGGGGCGGATTGACGCCCTCGTCCGGCCAGCGCATGAAGTCGGGCATGGCGCGTTCGTCCCGCAGCGGGACCCGCGCGTCGAAGACGCCCTCGGTGCGCCGGGCCTGGCGGGTGGCCTTCGACTCGGCGCCCGATCCCGCCGCCCGGGGGGCGAGGACGCTGACGCCCAGCCCCTGGGCCCGCATCAGGCGGTCGACGCCGCGGCCGGCCGGCGCGTCGGTCAGCCCGGGCAGAATCTCCGCGTCGGCCGGCGGCGCCCCCAGCACGCGCCGGCCGATGTCCACGAGGATGGCCGCGCAGGCCTCGGCGTCGGCCAGTGCGTCGTGGTGGCGTCCCGGGGTGAACCCGGCCTCGCGCGCCGCGGAGGGCAGGGCGTACGAGGGCAGGTCGTAGACGCGGCGCGCCAGCACCAGGGTGCACACGAACTCCAGGCCCGGCACGTCCCGGCCGGAGACCTCGAGGCCGGACTCGATGACGCCGACGTCGAAGCCCGCGTTGTGCGCCGCGAGCACGTCCGTCCCCACGAAGTCCGCGAGCTCGTCGTACACCTGCGCGAACCGGGGGGCGTCCAGGACGCGGTCCTCGGTGATGCCGTGGATGCGCACGTTGCGGGGATCGAACCGGTCGAAGCCGACGGGCGGACGGATCAGCCACTCCGCACGGTCCACCATGACCCCGTCCCGCACCCGGACGGCGCCCACGGCACACGGGGAGCCGCGGAAGCCGTTGGCGGTCTCGAAGTCGATCGCGGTGAAGTCCAGCCCCGGCACGGGGGCGCGCCCGCCGCTCACGGGCGCGCGTCGAGCGCGTCCACCAGGTAGGGCAGCAGGGCGCGGAAGGCGTGCCCCCGGTGGCTGATCGCGTTCTTGTCCTCGGGGCTCAGCTGCGCGGTGGACACGTCCCGGCCCTCGGGGCGCAGGATCGGGTCGTAGCCGAAGCCGCCGTCCCCCACGGGCTCGCGCAGCAGGGTGCCGGGCAGGCGGCCGTGCTCGACGTGCTCGACGTGGATGGCCCGGGCGCCCGCGGCGTCCGGGCCGCTGGGGACCGCGAGCGCGGCGGCGCACACGAACTGGGCACCCCGATGCTCGTCCGGCACGTCGGCCAGCTGGGCCAGCAGCAGCTCGAGGTTGGCACGGTCGTCCCCGTGGCGCCCGGCCCAGCGGGCCGAGAAGATCCCGGGGGCGCCGTGCAGCACGTCCACGGCCAGACCGGAGTCGTCCGCGACGGCGATCAGCCCCGTGTGCGCGGCCACGGCGCGGGCCTTCTTCAGCGCGTTCTGGGCGAACGTGACGCCGTCCTCGACGACGTCCGGGGCGCCCACGGCGCCCGCGTCCACCACCGCGGCCTCCACGTCGAGGCCGGGCACGGCGCCGGCGAGCAGCTGCCGCAGCTCGCGCACCTTGCCCGCGTTGTGCGTGGCGAGCACGACGCGGGCGCCCTCCGGCAGGCCTGCCGACGAGGAGGCGGGCGCGCTCACGCCCGGTCCTCCGTGGCGGCGGCCAGGGTCTCGGCCTGGACGCGGGCCAGCTCACCCGTGCCGATCAGGGCCAGGTCCAGCAGGGTGTCCAGCTCGGCGCGGGTGAACGGCGCGCCCTCGGCGGTGCCCTGCACCTCCACGAACTCCCCGGCCCCGGTGACGACCACGTTCATGTCCGTCTCCGCCTTCACGTCCTCCACGTACGGCAGGTCGAGGACGGGCACCCCGTCCACGATGCCCACGGACACCGCGGCGACGGAGTCCTTGAGGACGGCGGCGCCCTTCGCGAGGATCCCCTCGCGCCGCGCCCAGGCCACCGCCTCGGCGAGGGCGACGTAGGCGCCCGTGATGGCGGCGGTGCGGGTGCCGCCGTCGGCATCGAGGACGTCGCAGTCCAGGACGATGGTGTTCTCCCCCAGGGCGGACAGGTCGATGACGGCGCGCAGGGACCGGCCGATCAGGCGGGAGATCTCGTGGGTGCGCCCGCCGATCCGGCCCTTGACGGACTCGCGCTGGCTGCGCTCGTTGGTGGCCCGCGGGAGCATCGCGTACTCGGCGGTGACCCAGCCGGTCCCCTCGCCCTTGAGCCAGCGCGGCACGCCCTCGGTGAAGGAGGCGGTGCACAGCACGCGGGTGTTCCCGAACTCGATCAGGGCCGAGCCCTCCGCCTGCCGGGACCAGCCCCGGGTGATGGTGATGGGGCGCAGCTCGTCGACGGCGCGGCCGTCCGGGCGGGGGGCGGTGGGGGCGGGAGAGCTCATGGCCTCCAGTCTAGGCACGCCCTCAGACGCCGTAGCTCAGCCCCGAGACGGCGACGGCCAGCGGGCCGTCGTACACCGCGCGGGCCTCCTGGACGGCGCGCTGCGGATCGTTCCACACCGGCAGGTGTGTGAGCAGCAGCTTCCGGGCCCCGGCCTGCGCCGCCGTCTCGCCGGCCCGTCGGCCGGTCAGGTGGACGCCGTCGATGCCGTCGTCCCGGCCCTCGTGGAAGGCGGCCTCGCACAGGAACACGTCCGCGTCCCGCGCGGCCTCGACGAGCCCCTCACACGCGTCGGTGTCCCCGGAGTAGGTGAGCACGCGGGTGGTGACGTCGCCGTCGTCGTCGACGCGGTCCACCTCGACCCGGATCGCGTAGGCCTCGTCGATGGGATGGCGCACGGGGACCGGGGTGAACCGGAACGGACCGAGCCGCTCGGGGCGGCCGGCGGCCCAGCACCGGAACTCGAAGTCCTGGTGCATCCCCGGCTCGGGGTCCATCCCGTACGCCTCGGCGATGCGGTCGGCGGTGCCGGCGGGTCCGTAGACGGGCAGCCGGCCGCGTCCCCAGCCGGCCGGGTTCCAGCGGATGGCCACGTGCATCCCGCACAGGTCCATGAAGTGGTCCGGGTGCAGGTGGGAGAGCAGGATGCCGTCCAGGTCCTCGAGCTCGACGTAGCGCTGCAGCACGCCGAGGGCGCCGTTGCCGAGGTCGAGCAGGATCCGCCACGTGCGCGGGGTGACGCCGTCCTCGGCCACGCCCTCGGCGGTGAGGAGGTAGCACGAGGCGGGCGAGCCCGGGCCGGGGAAGGACCCGGAGGCCCCGATGATGGTCAGCTTCACGTCACACCCTCCTGCTCGGGGCCCGGCCGGACGGAGGCCGCCGAGCGCGTCGGGACCGGCGCGGCCGCGGGGCGGGGCGCGCCGATCGTCTCCAGGCGTCGCACGGACTCGACCTCGGGTCCGAGGAAGCGGCGCGCGAGGGCCTGGAAGTGGTCGGGGTCGCCGGTGGCGGCGAAGCGGTGGCGGGTGGCCTGGCCGGAGCCCGCGGCCGAGTGGGGGTGCTCGAGGCCGAGGCGGACCAGCTCCCGGTAGAGGTCCTTGGCGGTCTCCTCCGCGGAGGAGACGAGCGTGACGTCCTCCCCCATCACGAGGGAGAGCGCGCCGGTCAGCAGCGGGTAGTGGGTGCATCCCAGCACGAGGGTGTCCACGCCCGCCGCACGCAGCGGGGCCGTGTACTCCCGGGCGGTCTCCAGCAGTTCGGGGCCGGTGGTGATGCCGGCCTCCACGAACTCCACGAACCGCGGGCACGCGACCGAGGTGATCTCGAGGTGCGGGGCGGCCGAGAACGAGTCCTCGTAGGCGCGGGACCCGACGGTCGCCTCGGTGCCGATCACACCGATCCGGCCCGTGCGGGTGGCTGCCACGGCGCGGCGCACGGCGGGCTGGATCACCTCGATCACGGGGATGCCGTGGCCTCCCGTGTAGCGCTCGCGGGCGTCGCGCAGCACGGCGGCCGACGCGGAGTTGCACGCGATCACGAGCGCCTTGACGCCGCGCGCGACGAGCTCGTCCATGATCGCCAGGGCGAGGGCCCGTACCTCGGCGATGGGCCGCGGGCCGTACGGCGAGTGCTCCGTGTCGCCCACGTAGAGGATGGACTCGTGGGGCAGCTGGTCCATGATCGCCCGGGCCACGGTCAGCCCGCCCACGCCCGAGTCGAACACGCCGATCGGCGCGGCGGCGTCCACGGCGGCGCGCTGGCCGCTCACTGCTCGCCCTCCGCGTCCCCGGCGCCCGGCGCGGACTCGTCCGAGCCCTCGGGCAGCTCGCTGAGCATCTCCGTCATGAGCGTCTCCAGCAGCCACGAGGTGAAGTTGTAGAGCAGGGCCATGGTGGACTCGACGTCCTCCGCGCTGCGCCAGTCGTCCACGGCGTGCACGCGGGCGGCGTCCTCCTCGGTCTCGACGCCCAGGCGGGCCGCGAGGACGAGGCGCACGTCGTTGAGCGCGCGGCCGAAGGCCGGCGCCTGGTCGTGCGGGACCTCCACGCGCGTCGAGCGCAGCAGCTCGAGTGCCAGGCGCGCGTCCGCGAGCTTCCCCTCCGACAGGGCGTCCTCGGTCAGGGCCCGGTGGGCGCCCTGTTCGGCGGCGCCGGCCTGGGGCATCGCATCCGGCAGGAGGCGTGCGACGGCCGGGTCGGTGGGGGCCGAACGCTGCGGCTCCGGGTCCTGGCTCAGGTGCAGCCCGGAGACCAGCCCCCAGAACGCGGCGTCGGACGCGTCCAGCCCGGCCACGGGGCCCGCGTCCTGCGCGGCGGACACGGACGGCGGCGCCGCCGGGGGATCTTCGGGCGTGTCGACGCCGTCCTCGGCGGCCGGGGCCTCGGCGGGGTCCGCCTCGGCGGGGCGCACGTCCGCGCGTCGGCCCTCGAGCAGGGCGACGACGTCCCTGACCAGCCCGCGCAGCAGGCGCACCTCCGGCAGCTCCAGCTGCGCCGTGTACCCCCGCCGCGTCCAGCGGAACCGTTCTGCCATGCCCCTCCTCAGTCCTCCGCCTGCTCCAGCGTGGCCCACAGCCCGTAGCCGTGCATCGCGCCCACGTGCAGCTCGGCCTTCTCCTTGGTGCCCGTCGCCACCACGGACCGGCCCCGCTCGTGGACCTCGAGCATGAGCCGCTGCGCCTTGGCCGCGGAGTAGCCGAAGTGGGTGCGGAACACGTAGGCCACGTAGCTCATCAGGTTCACCGGGTCGTTCCACACCACCACGTTCCACGGCCGGTCCCGGGCTGTGTCCTCGTGAGGCCGCTCCAGCAGGGCGGTGTCGGTGGCGCCGGCGGGGACGGACTCACCCGGCGCCGGACGCACGGCGCGCGGCGCGGACGGATCGTGGCGGGTCAGCACGGACATGCGCCCCAGTGTACGAGGCGGGCGGGCCAGGACCGGCCCCGCCACGGTCCACTAGGGTGGGGGCGTGAGCCAGAACCCCGTGCCCAGCGCCCCGCGGACCGCCGACGACTGGCAGATCCCCACGGCGCTGATGACCGACCACTACGAGCTGACCATGCTCCAGGCCGCGCTGAAGGCCGGCACCGCGCACCGCCGCTCCCGCTTCGAGCTGTTCACCCGACGCCTGCCCAGCGGCCGCCGCTACGGCGTGGTGGCCGGCGTGGGCCGCGCGCTGGAGGGCCTGTCCCGCTTCCGGTTCGACACGCCCGAGCTCGACTTCCTCGCGGACACCACCGCCCTCGACGACGCCACGCTGGCCTGGCTCGCCGACTACGAGTTCACGGGTGACATCGTGGGCTACGCCGAGGGCGAGGCCTACTTCCCGCACTCCCCCCTCCTGCAGGTGGAGTCGACGTTCGCCGAGGCGTGCATCCTGGAGACCTACCTGCTCTCCATCTACAACTACGACTCCGCCGTGGCCTCCGCAGCCTCCCGCATGACGGCCGTCGCGGACGGCCGCCCGTGCGCCGAGATGGGCTCGCGCCGCACGCACGAGGAGTCTGCCGTGGCCGCCGCCCGCGCCGCGGCCATCGCGGGCTTCACCGCCACCTCGAACCTCGAGGCGGGCCGCCGGTACGGCATCCCGACCGTCGGCACCGCCGCCCACTCCTTCACCCTGCTGCACGACTCGGAGCGCGCCGCCTTCGAGGCCCAGGTCGCCGCGCTCGGGGCGGACACCACCCTCCTCGTGGACACGTATGACGTGGAGCAGGGCGTGCGCACCGCGGTCGAGGTTGCCGGCCCGGCCCTGCGGAACGTCCGGGTCGACTCCGGCGACCTCGTGATCCAGGCTCACCGCGTGCGCGAGCTGCTCGACGAGCTGGGCAACACCGAGACCGGGATCATGGTCACCTCGGACCTGGACGAGTACGCGATCGCCGCCCTGCGCTCCGCCCCCGTCAGCTCGTACGGCGTGGGCACGCGCCTGGTCACCGGGTCCGGCGCGCCCACCGCCTCCATGGTCTACAAGCTCGTGGCCCGCCAGGACGACGACGGCACGTGGGTGGACGTGGCCAAGGCCAGTTCCGGCAAGGCCAGCCGGGGCGGCCGCAAGGAGGCCGCGCGCCGCCGCGACCCGCGGGGCCGGGCCACCGCCGAGGTGATCGGCGTCAACCGCGGCGCCGCGCCCGACGCCGACGACCGTCCCCTGCTGCACCGTTTCGTGCACGCCGGCGAGCTGGCCGAGGGCTGGACCGGCCCCGAGGCCGTCACCCGCGCCGCCGAGCGGCACGCCGCCTCCCTGCGCGAGCTGCCCGCCTCGGTGGGCCGCCTGCAGCCGGGCGACCCCGCCATCCCGACCATCTTCCTGGAGGACTGACCCATGGAGAACCTGAACCGCGCCCTGGTGATCGTGGACGTGCAGAACGACTTCTGCGAGGGCGGCGCCCTCGGCGTGACCGGCGGCGCCGCCGTCGCGGCCGGGGTCAGCGAGCACCTGGCCGAGCACGCGGACGCCTACGCGTCCGTGGCAGCCACGCGCGACTGGCACGTCGACCCGGGCACGCACTTCGCCGCGGCCACCGGCGCCGAGCCGGATTTCCGCACCACCTGGCCGGTGCACTGCGTGGCCGGCACCGCCGGCGCCGAGCTGCATCCCGACCTGGACGCCGAGCACCTCGACGCCGAGTTCCTCAAGGGCCTGCACACGGACGCCTACTCCGGCTTCGACGGCGCCCTCGGCGAGCCCGACGCCGTCCCGACCGGGGCCGCGGGCGAGCGCCCCTCCGGGACCGTCGGCCCGTACGGGGCCACCGCCGTGGCCGCGGCCGCCGTCGAGTCCGGCGCCCCCGGCCTCGACGAGTGGCTCCGTGAGCAGGGCGTGGACGCGATCACCGTGGTGGGCATCGCCACGGACCACTGCGTGCGCGCCACCGTGCTCGACGCCCTCGACGCCGGCTACGAGGTCACCGTGCTGACCGACCTGGTGGCCGGCGTCGACGAGGCGGCCGCCCAGGCCGCGCTCCACGAGATGGAGGCCGCCGGGGCCATCCTGGCGACCTCGTGAGCGGGTTCGGCCCCGAGCGGCACCGGCGTCGCCTCTGAGGCGCCGCACGCCGAGACAGTGACGAATGTCACTCGATGCGGCATGATGGAGGCACGCGGCCCCGGCGGGCGTGCCGGAGCCGGTGCCCGACGCAGACGAGGAGAGCAGCCATGACCGACTCCCCCATCGCCGCAGACCGGGACGGCATCCGCTACCTCTCCGGGGTGATCCCCGCCGCCGACGGCGGCCGTCTGGTCGGTCTGGCCCGCGTGGTCTCCGACGGCCACACCATCGCCTACCTGCAGGACATCCTCGTGGATCCGGGGCACCAGCGCCGCGGCATCGCCTCCGAGCTGCTGCGCCGCATCTTCGCCCGGTTCGGCCATGTGCGTCAGCACGTGCTGCTCACGGACACCGAGGAGCGCCAGCGCGCCTTCTACGAGGCCCATGGATTCCGTGAGTCCCGTGACGTGGAGGGCGACGAGCTGCGCGCCTTCGTGCGCTTCCAGTCCCGGGACGGCTGAACCCGGCGCTCAGGTCGGCACGGCCCGCGGGCGCCCGCCGCGCTCCCGACGGACCTCAGGTCCGGCCGACGAACCACCCGCGCAGGGTGCTCAGCCGCTTCTCCAGCTGCTCGCGGGAGGCCTGGGCCACGGCGGGGCCGCCGGAGATCTCCCGCAGGCGGTTGTGGATCACCCCGTGCGGCTGGCCGGAACGGGCCGCCCAGGCGGACACCGTCTTGGACAGCTCGGAGCGCAGCTCCTTCATCCGCCGGTGGTCCACGACGTCGGCGGGCTCGGCCGCCTGCGCACGCGGCCGGCGCTGGATCTGCTCGGCCTGCCGCTGCCGCAGCAGGGCGGAGACCTGCTCGGCGTCCAGCAGGCCCGGGATGCCGAGGAAGTCCTGCTCCTCCTCCGAGCCGACGGCGCCGCCGAGGCCGAACTCGCCGCCGTCGAAGAGCACCTTGTCGAAGCTCGCCCGGGACTCGAGGGCCTCGAACTTCTCCCGCGTCAGCGCGTCCGAGCCGCTCTCGGCCCGGTTGGCCTCCGCGATGAGGTCCTCCTCGGGGGCGTCCTCGAGGTCCTCGACCTCGACGGCGCCCTCCTTGCGGTCCAGCGCGTGGTCCCGCTCGAGCTCCATCTCGTTGGCCAGCAGCATGAGCGCGGGCACGGACGGCAGGAACACCGAGGCGGTCTCCCCACGCCGGCGGGAGCGCACGAAGCGGCCCACGGCCTGGGCGAAGAACAGGGGCGTGGACGTGGACGTGGCGTACACGCCCACGCACAGGCGGGGCACGTCCACGCCCTCGGACACCATGCGCACCGCCACCATCCACCGCTCGTCCGACGCGGCGAACTCCTCGATGCGATCCGAGGCGCCCTTGTCGTCCGAGAGGATCACGGCCGGCCGCTGGCCGGTCAGCGCCTCGAGCTGCGCGGCGTACGCGCGCGCGTCCTGGTGGTCCGTGGCGATCACGAGACCGCCGGCGTCGGGCACGTTGCGGCGCACCTCGCTGAGCCGCCGGTCGGCCGCGCGCAGCACGGACGGGATCCACTCGCCCGCCGGGTCCAGCGCGGTGCGCCAGGCGGAGGCGGTGATGTCCTTCGTGGCGGCCTCGCCGAGCTGAGCCTCCATGACCTCGCCGGTGGAGGTCTTCCAGCGCATCTGCCCGGAGTAGGCCATGAAGATCACCGGGCGCACCACGTGGTCCCGCAGCGCCGGGCCGTAGCCGTACGTGTAGTCCGCCTTCGACCGCTCGATGCCGTCCGCACCGAGTTCGTAGCGGACGAAGGGGATGGAGGCGGTGTCCGAGCGGAACGGGGTGCCGGTCAGGGACAGACGCCGCGTGGCCGGCTCGAACGCCTCACGGATGCCCTCGCCCCAGCTCAGGGCGTCGCCGCCGTGGTGGATCTCGTCCAGGATCACCAGCGTCTTGGCGGCCTCGGTGCGGTTGCGGTGCAGGACGGGCTTGTTCGCCACCTGGGCGTACGTCAGCGCCACCCCGCGGTACTCGGCGCCGTGCCGCCCGTCGGCGTTCTTGAAGTTCGGGTCGATCGCGATGCCGACGCGCGCGGCGTTGTCCGCCCACTGGCGCTTGAGGTGGTCCGTGGGCGCGACGACGGTCAGCCGCTGCACGACGCCGGAGTCCATCAGGATCTTGGCCACGCGCAACGCGAACGTCGTCTTGCCCGCGCCGGGGGTCGCGACCGTCAGGAAGTCCTGCGGGGCGGTCTGGAGGTAGCGCTCCAGCGCCTCCTGCTGCCACTGGCGCAGCTTGGGGGCCGTCCCCCACGCCGCGCGCTCGGGCATGGCGGGGGGAAGGTCCTCGCCGATGTGGAACAGGTCGTGCTGGACGCTGCCGTCCGGGGTGCCGCTCGTCAGGGAGCGGCCGTCAGCCACGGCCGCGGCCTCCGAACCAGCCACCGCGCTTGCCGCCGCCGTCGCCGTCGCCGCCGTCCTGCGGCTCGCGCAGGCCCTCGTAGATCTCCTTGCACGTGGGGCACACGGGGAACTTGTTCGGGTCCCGGCCCGGCACCCACACCTTGCCGCACAGGGCGATCACGGGGGCACCGGTGACGGCGGACTCCGTGATCTTCTCCTTGCGGACGTAGTGGGCGAAGCGCTCGTGGTCGCCCGGCTCGATCTCCTGGCGCAGCTCCTCACGCTCGAGGACGGACGTGCCGCCGCCGGCGGGCGCGAAGGGGTCGTTCAGGTCGGGTTCGCCGGTCACACTCATGCGGGCCAGTCTAGCCGCGCCCCTCAGAAGGCGGCCACGGCCTGGTAGGTCTCGGCCTGCGCGCGGTCGTACCAGCGCGCCCCCAGGCGCACGCCCAGCCACAGCGCGACGGCGCCCCACGCGAGCCCGAGCGCCACCGTCACCCAGCCCCACACGGCGGCCCCGGTGGCGAGCCGGACGACGAAGGGCACCAGGAACGGCACCGCGAGCGCCAGGCTGACCAGCATCGCGGCGCCCTGGACGAGCATCGTGCGCATGGCCGCGCCCTGCGGCGTCGCGAACGGGCTGTCCCCCGGCTTCGGGACCGGGTAGACGAAGCGGGCGGAGACGAACGCGGACAGCCCGGCGGTCGTCCCGAACAGGCCGAGGGCCAGGCCCAGCATCGGCGCCAGCAGGGACCAGTCCCCCGCCGCCGCCACCGTCGCCGTCGTCACGAGCAGGATCATCGGCACGCCCCAGCCCGCCAGGCCCAGGACCCGGCCCCAGCGGTCGTCCACGCCCCGCACGCCCGAGACGACGTGCAGGTGGAACGCCGTGTGGTCGTAGGCGATGTCCGCGGAGATCGAGTAGGCCAGGGACCAGGCGGTGATCGGCCCGAGGACCAGCAGCAGGCCCAGTCCGGGACCCCCCTCCCCGGCCATGCCCCCGGTGAACCACAGCAGGACGGCCATGAGCGGGATGATGATGAGCCCGGCCGCGTACCGCGGGTCAGCCAGCCAGTAGCGCTGGGCGCGGGCCGCGATCGCGGTGCGCGGGCCCGTGGCCGGTCGGCCCAGCCAGCGCAGCGGCGTCGGGTCCGCTCCCGCGGCGACGCGGCGGGACCGACCGCCGCCCACGGCCACCGGCTCCACGGTGCGGCGCACGGCCAGGTGCCACAGGGCCAGGGCGGCCAGGCACCAGGCGGCCGCCACCGCGAGGTGGAGCGCGACGGCGGCGCCGCGGCCCTCGGCGACCGCCCACGCCGCGGCGGGGCCCGCCCCGAACGGGGTCCACGCCGCGCCGCGGGCGATCTGGGGCGCGATCGCCAGGAAGTCCTCGAACGACGCGATGGCCCGCGAGAGGGCGAGGCCGCCGAGCATGAGCGGGATGAACAGCAGGACGGAGACGACGTCCCGCACCCGACGCCGGCTCGCGTAGGCGGCCAGGAGGCCGGCGAGACCGGAGCCGATCGCCACGGCGGTCACCGCGGTGAGCGCGCCCCCGACCAGGCCCACCGCCAGCGCGGCCGGCCGGTCCCACCAGCTGGCCCCCAGGCCCACCAGCACGGCCAGCGTGGCGAGCCCGACCGGCGTCGTGAAGGCGCTCAGGACCAGCCCGGCGATGAGGGTGCGGGCCGGGACGGGGAAGAGCACGAAGCTGTGCGGGTCGAGAGTGGCGTCGACGCCCGTGACGAACGGCGGGATGACGAGCCAGGCGAGCACCACGACGGCGGCGGCCAGCACGGTCGTGGCGCCGCGGGCCTCGTCCGGCAGGGCGGGCAGGCCCGTGACGAGCAGCGTCACCGCCACGGCGGCCATGCCGAGCACGTACAGCGCGCCGAGCACGCTCATCACCAGGGTGAACGGGGACCGGCGCCACTGGTTCAGGGTCAGCGTCCAGCGCAGTCGGACGAGCGTCAGAGCCATGCCAGCCCCTCCGAGCCGTGGCGGCCGCCGACGAGGTCCACGAAGCGGTCCTCGAGGTCGCGCCCGTCCCGGACCTCCTCGAGCGTGTCGGCGGCCCGCAGCGTCCCGGCCGCGATCACGGCGACGTGGGTGCACATGCGCTGGACGAGGTCCATCACGTGGCTCGAGACGATCACGGTGCCGCCCCGCTCCACGTACGAGTGCAGGATGTCCCGGATGTTCGCGGCGGAGACCGGGTCCACGGCCTCGAACGGCTCGTCCAGGACGAGCAGGTCCGGGGCGTGGACCATGGCGGCCGCCAGGGACACCTTCTTGGTCATGCCGGCGGAGTAGTCGGCCACGAGCTTGCGGCCGGCGTCCTCCAGGTCCATCACCCGCAGCAGGTCCGTGGTCCGCTCGGCCACGGTGTCCGCGTCGAGCCCGTGCAGCAGCCCGGCGTAGGTCACGAGCTGCGCGCCCGTGAGGCGGTCGAAGGTGCGCACGCCGTCGGCGAGCACGCCGACCCGTCGCTTGGCCTCGAGGGGCTGCTCCCACACGTCGACGCCGTGGATCCAGGCGCGGCCGTGGTCCGGGCGCAGCAGCCCGGTGGCCATGGACAGGGCGGTGGTCTTGCCCGCCCCGTTGGGCCCGACCACCCCGAAGAACGATCCGGCCGGGACGTCCAGGTCCAGCGCGTCGAGCGCCAGCTTGTCCCCGAACCGCTGGGTCAGCCCGCGCGTGACGAAGGCGAGGTCCGGATCGGGGGCGTCCACCGCGCGACGACGGGCGGCGGCCGCCAGGTGGGCGGGGGCAGGCTCGGGCGCATGCGGAGTCATGCCTGGGACGTTACCCACCGTCAAGCGGACACGGCGTCCTCCTCAGGGATGAACTGTGGGTCCCTCAGAACAGCGCTGCGGCCAGCCGACGCCGCGAGGCCTGCACACGGGGATCGTCCGTGCCCACCACGGTGTAGAGGTCCACGAGGTGGGCGCGCGCCGTCTCCCGGTCGTCGCCGGGGTGGAGGGCGATGAACCGCACGAGCCGGGCGAAGGCGTCCTCCACGTGGCCACCGAGCACGTCCAGGTCGGCGACGGCGAGCTGGGCGGCGACGTCGTCCGGGCCGTCCGCGGCGGCCGCGCGCACCGCCGCGGCGTCGGCGTCGCGGGTGCGCAGCATGAGGCGGGCCGCGGACAGGCCCTGCTGGGCCACGGCGTCCGCGGGGCTGTCGGCCAGCGCCGCCTCCCACGCCGAGACGGCCCCGGGCAGGTCGTCGGCGGCGAGGGCCTCATGGGCGGCCCGGTGCAGCGGCGGCACGGGCGGGGCCTCCGCGGCCGCGGCGCCGGCGTCCTGGCGCGCCGGAGCGACGGGGGGCACGGTGCCGGCGACGCCGTTCTGACGGGCCACCTCGAGGATCTCCCCCATGAGCTGGCGCAGCGTCTCCTCCGGCACC
Organism: Micrococcus sp. GbtcB5; assembly: GCF_019091605.1. Lineage (NCBI taxonomy): Bacteria > Bacillati > Actinomycetota > Actinomycetes > Micrococcales > Micrococcaceae > Micrococcus > Micrococcus sp. GbtcB5. The sequence goes on along the minus strand of NZ_JAGXJK010000001.1, from coordinate 125,666 downwards.
TCCTGATTGACCAGCGGCACCGGCTGCCCCGCCACCACGGCCATGACCGCGGGGCCGGCCCCCAGGCCCAGCGCCTGCAGCACGGTGGGCTCCTTCGCCACGTCCAGACGCGCGAGCACGAGCCGTCCCGCCTGGGCGTCGACCGCGTCCGCGAACTGCCGGTAGAGCGCCTCGCTCGCCGCGTCCCCGGGCACGTGCAGGTGCAGCAGCACCGGCACCTGGGCGGAGAGCTGGACCAGCTGCTGCAGCAGACCCTGGTCGGCGTCCGCGATCACCCACGAGCCGCCGCCGGCGCCGGCGTCGGCCCCCGGGGCGGTCCGCCCGGCCGGGGCCGGGGTGCCGAGCGAGGACAGGTCGACGGCGCCGCGCAGGTGGGACGGGGCGTCGGAGGGGGGCTGGGCGGTCACGTCGGTCACGATCCTTCCGGTCCGGGTCCGCCCCGTCGCCGGGGCGAGAGGCGTTGTCACTGCGCCCCACGGTAGCCTCCCCGGCGCGGCGCGGTCAGGCCGGGGCCCTGACGTACGCTGAGCGCGTGGAGGAGAAGGAGACCGCATCCGGCCCGGACGCCGCCGGCGTCGCCGACGTCCGCGCCCCGGCCGAGCCCGAGGGCACCGAGCAGCCGCCCGTGGCCGGCATCCCCGTGGAGCCGGTCGGGGTGGCCGCCGCGCCGCCGTCGCACGGGCCGACGCCCGCCGGGCGTCGTCGACTGCCCCGCCTGGGCTCCGTCCTGCGGCGGCGCCGACCCTTCCTCGAGGAGGACCGGGTGGACCCCGAGTCGGTCCCCGTCGACGGCGCCGAGGATCCGGCGGTCGCGGCCGTGGCTCTCGAGTCCCCCGTGCTGACCGGCTTCCTGCTCGCGGTGGGCGTGGCCCTGGCCATCGGCGTCGTCTCGGTGCTGCGCACGAACGGACACCTCATCGTGTGGATCGCCGCGGCCCTGTTCATCGCCCTGGGCCTGGATCCGCTGGTGCGCCGGGTCGAGTCCTGGGGCGCGCCCCGCTGGGTCGGCGTGCTCACGGCCGCGCTCGGCCTGGCCGCCGTGGCCGGGGCGTTCGTCGCCCTCCTGGTCCCCACGGTGATCGAGCAGTCCACGCAGCTGGTCCAGGACCTGCCGGCCATCATCGACGGGGTGATGACCGCCGAGTGGTTCGTGCAACTCGACGAGGAGTTCCACCTCCAGGAGGCCGTTCGCGCCCAGACCGAGCGCCTCGCCGCCGACGGCGTCGCCGTCACCGACCTGTTCGGCGGGCTCCTCGGCTTCGGCCAGACCGTGCTGAACGCCGTCTTCTCGGTGCTCGTGGTGGTCGTGCTGACGCTGTACTTCCTCTCCTCCCTGCCGCACATGAAGTACTGGGCCTACCGGCTCGCACCGCGTTCGCGCCGGCCCCGGATCGAGGCGCTGTCCGAGCAGATCACCTCCTCGGTCGGCCACTACGTGATGGGCCAGTCCTTCGTGGCCGCCCTCAACGGCGCGGTGGCGTTCACGGCGCTGGCCATCGCCGGCGCCCCCTTCGCCGTCCTGCTCGCCGCGATCGCCGCCTTCATGGCGTTCATCCCGCTGGTGGGCGCCGCGATCGGCGGTACGCTGCTGACCCTCGTGAGCCTGCTGACCTCGTGGCAGACCGCCGCCGTGTTCGCGGCCATCTACTTCGTCTACCTGCAGATCGAGGCCTACGTCATCTCGCCGCGTGTCATGGCGCGCGCGGTGTCCGTGCCGGCGGCCGTGGCCGTGATCGCGGTGATCGCCGGTGGCGCGCTGCTGGGCGTCCTCGGCGCCCTCATGGCGATCCCGCTCGCCGCCGCGCTGCTGCTGCTGGTCCGCGAGGTCTTCATCCCCCGCCAGGACGCCCGGTAGGCCCACGACGGCGGCGCGGCCCGGACCGCGCGGTCAGCGGCCCGGTCGGGTGCGCCAGCACACCGGGTGCCAGTGCCGCCGGTCCGCCCCCGCGTCCTCATCCCCCATGATCCAGTCGGCGCGCCAGGCCACGAGGTGCGCCTGGCCCTGCCGGATCACCTGACCGCAGCCGGGGCACGTGTAGTCCTTCACCGCGCGCCACGCGGGGATCTGCCGGACGTGCCATCCGCCGTCGGACCCGGACTGGCGCGAGTAGCCCGCGTCCAGGCCGAGGAGCTCCTCGAGCGGGTCGGCGCGCCCCGGCGACGGCCGGGACCGCCGGGAGGCGCCGGAGGCCCCGCGCTCGCTCCGCCGAGGCGCGGACGAGCGGCGGGGGCGGTTCGAACGGGGCATGCCTCCATGCTGGCACAAGAGCCGGTGGGCGCGGTCCGCCTAGGATGGACCGGTGCGACTCGTCATTGCCCGCTGCTCCGTGACCTATGAGGGCCGCCTGAACGCCCACCTGCCCACCGCCACCCGCCTGCTCATGGTGAAGGCGGACGGCTCGGTGCTGGTGCACTCCGACGGCGGCTCCTACAAGCCCCTCAACTGGATGTCGCCGCCCGCGACCCTGCACGTGGAGGAGCCCTTCCCCGACCAGGCCGACCAGGGGGTGACGCAGGTCTGGCGCGTGCAGGCCAAGAAGTCCGACGACCGGCTCATCGTGCTCATCGAGGAGGTCCTGGCGGACGACTCCCACGAGCTCGGCGTGGACCCCGGCCTCGTCAAGGACGGCGTGGAGGCGGATCTGCAGCGTCTGCTGGCCGAGCAGATCAGCCTGCTCGGCGACGGCCACACCCTCGTGCGCCGCGAGTACATGACGGCGATCGGCCCCGTGGACATCCTGGCCCGCGACGCCGACGGCGGCACCGTGGCGGTCGAGCTCAAGCGCCGCGGGGACATCGACGGGGTCGAGCAGCTCACCCGCTACCTCGAGCTGATGAACCGGGACCCGCTCCTGGCGCCCGTGCGCGGCGTGTTCGCGGCCCAGCAGATCAAGCCCCAGGCCCGCACCCTCGCCGAGGACCGCGGCATCCGCTGCGTCACCCTCGACTACGACGCGATGCGCGGCGTGGACGACGCCGAGTCCCGCCTGTTCTGAGGCGCCGGGCGGGCTCAGCGGCGCCAGAAGGACGACGCCGCGGACGGCCCCGCCTCGCTCCAGGCGCGCAGGGCGCCGGCGTCGTCGGGGTCGACGACGACGCGCACCGGACGTGTGCCGGCGCTCAGCTCCAGGACGGCCCGGCCGGCCTCGTCCGCCGGGAGGCGGTCGATCTGCAGGCGGCTCCGGTCCGCGCTCCAGCGCTCCCGCGAGAGGCGCCAGCCCCCGGTGAGGCGCAGGCGGGACTCGTCGTACACGCCGATCACACGCTCACGCCCCGGGCCCTCCCGCTCCAGGACCGCAGGGAAGGCGGCCGTGACACGGGCGAGGGCCCGGCGCCGCATCACCAGGGCGAGTGCCGACAGCACGATGACTGCCACCACGGTCGCCGAGGCGATGAGCACCGGGCCCTCCACCGTCAGGTCCTGCCGCGCCGCGTCAGGCCGCCGCGGCGTCGCCCAGCCGGGCGGACGTCGCGGCGATCACGACACGGTCGTGGTCCACGGAGAAGAAGCCGCCGCGGGCCTGCGCGGTGACGGTGCCGCCGTCCGTGGTCCGCACCACGACCTCGCCGTCGCCGAGGACGGCGAGCATCGGGGTGTGGCCCGGGAGGATGCCGATCTCACCGTTGACGGTGCGCGCCGACACGGCCGACGCGGCGCCCGACCAGATGGACCGCTCCTCGGAGACGATCTCGACGTTGAGCTCAGCCATGATCGATCAGCCCTCGGCCTGGATCTTGGCCCACTCGCGCTCGACGTCGTCCAGGCCGCCCACGTTGTAGAAGGCCTGCTCCGCGACGTGGTCCAGGTCGCCGTCGGCGATGGCCTTAAAGCCCTCGACGGTGTCCTTGACCGGCACGGTGGAGCCCTCGACGCCGGTGAACTGCTTGGCGGTGTAGGTGTTCTGCGAGAGGAACTGCTCGATCTTGCGGGCGCGGCCCACGGTGATCTTGTCCTCCTCGGAGAGCTCGTCCACACCGAGGATCGCGATGATGTCCTGCAGCTCCTTGTTCTTCTGCAGGATCTGCTTCACGCGGATGGCCACGTCGTAGTGGTCCTGGCCCACGTACTGCGGGTCGAGGATGCGCGAGGTCGAGGCCAGCGGGTCCACGGCCGGGTACAGGCCACGGGACGCGAGGTCACGGGTCAGGTTGGTGGTCGCGTCCAGGTGCGCGAACACGTTGGCCGGGGCCGGGTCGGTGTAGTCGTCCGCGGGGACGTACACGGCCTGCATCGAGGTGATGGAGTGGCCGCGGGTCGAGGTGATGCGCTCCTGGAGCACACCCATCTCGTCCGCCAGGTTCGGCTGGTAGCCCACGGCGGAGGGCATGCGGCCCAGCAGCGTGGAGACCTCGGAACCGGCCTGCGAGAAGCGGAAGATGTTGTCGATGAACAGCAGCACGTCCTGGTTCTGCACATCGCGGAAGTACTCCGCCATGGTCAGCGCGGACAGGGCCACACGCAGACGCGTGCCCGGCGGCTCGTCCATCTGGCCGAACACGAGGGCGGTGTCCTTCAGGACGTCCGCCTCGTCCATCTCGACCCAGAGGTCGTTGCCCTCACGGGTGCGCTCGCCGACGCCGGCGAACACGGAGGTGCCGCCGAAGTTGCGGGCCACACGGGTGATCATCTCCTGGATGAGCACGGTCTTGCCCACGCCGGCGCCGCCGAACAGGCCGATCTTGCCGCCCTTGATGTAGGGGGTCAGCAGGTCGATGACCTTGATGCCGGTCTCCAGCATCTCGGTGGAGCCCTCGAGGGACGCGAAGTTCGGGGCCGGGCGGTGGATCGGCCAGCGGTCCTCGGCCTGCAGCTGCGAGGTCGGCATGTCCAGGGTCTCGCCGAGCACGTTGAAGATGTGGCCCTTCACGGCGTCGCCGACCGGCACCGAGATGGGGGCACCGGTGTCCACGACGTCGGTGCCGCGCACCAGGCCGTCGGTGGACTGCAGGGAGATGGCGCGGACCATGTTGTCGCCGAGGTGCTGGGCGACCTCGAAGGTGACCGTGCGGCGCTGGCCGTTGAAGTCGATCTCGGTGGTCAGCGCGTTGTAGATCTCCGGCATCGCGTTGGCCGGGAACTCGGCGTCGATCACGGGGCCGATGACGCGGGACACGCGTCCGGTGGCACCGCCGGTGGGGGTCCCGGTGCCCTGGTCAGTGATGGTGGCAGTCATCTCTCTCACTTCTATCGTGTGTGGATGGCGAGTCTGGTGAGTCCCGAACGGGCTCAGGAGTTGTTGAGCGCGTCCGCGCCCGCGATGAGCTCGGTGAGCTCCTGGGTGATCTCGGCCTGACGGGCGTTGTTCATCAGGAGGGTGTAGTCCTTGATGAGGCTCGTGGCGTTGTCGCCCGCCGACTTCATGGCGCGCTGACGGTTGGCGAGCTCCGAGGCCGCCGACTGCAGCATCGCGTTGAAGATGCGCGACTCGATGTACTTGGGCAGCAGCGCGTCGAGGACCTCCTCCGCGTCCGGCTCGTACTCGTAGAGCGGCAGCACGTCCTCGGCGGTGGCGGCCTCCTCCTCGACGACCTCGAGGGGCAGCAGGCGCACCACGTGGGGGTTCTGCTTCACGAGCGAGACGAACTCGGTGAACACGACGTGGATCTCGTCCACGCCGCCGTCCGCCGTGTCCGTGAGGAACGCATCCACGAGCACCTCGCCGATCTCGGCGGCGCGCTCGGCGACGGGGGCGTCCGTCTGACCGGTCCACAGCTTCTTGTAGCCGCGGCCGCGGAAGTCGAAGTACGTCTGCGCCTTGCGGCCGACGACGTACACGTCCACGTCCTTGCCCTCCTCGCCGAGGCGGGTGAGGAGCTGCTCGGCCTTGCGCAGCACGTTCGCGGAGTACGCGCCGGCGAGGCCGCGGTCCGAGGACATGATGAGCACGGCCGCCCGGGTCGGGTTCTCGGGCTCCGTGGTGAGGACATGATCGATGTCGTGCTGGCTCGACACGGCCGAGACGGCGCGGGTGATCGCGTTCGCGTAGGGCAGCGACGCGCTGACGCGCTCACGTGCCTTGGTGATGCGAGACGTGGCGATCAGCTCCATCGCCTTGAAGATCTTCTTCATCGACGACGTCGACGCGATCTTCTGACGGTAGACCCGGATCTGGGCTCCCATGGTGGTCCTTTCCCTGGCGGGAGGGCGGCCCGGCGTCGTCCCCGTGGGGTCCGACGCCGGACCGCTCCCTCACCGACCGGCGGTCAGCGCTTCTGCTTGGTGATCTGCTCCTGCGCGACCTGGTCCTGCTCGATCGCGCGGTGCTCCTCGTGGCCGGCCTGCACGCCGCCGTCCTCGGAGGACTGGAAGCCCTTGGAGAACTCGGCGACGGCCGACTCGAGCGCGGACACGGTGCCGTCCTCGAGCTTGCCGGTGGAGGCGATGTCGGTCAGGACGGAGGTGTGGCGACGCAGGTGGTCGATGAACTCGCGCTCGAAGCGCAGCACGTCCTGCACCGGCACCTCGTCGAGGTGGCCCTTGGAGCCGGCCCAGATGGACACGACCTGCTCCTCGACCGGGTAGGGCGAGTACTGCGGCTGCTTGAGCAGCTCCATGAGGCGCTCACCGCGGGCGAGCTGGCGGCGGGTGGCCGGGTCCAGGTCGGAGGCGAACATGGAGAACGCCTGCTGGTCGCGGTACTGCGCCAGGTCCAGCTTCAGCGTGCCGGAGACCTTCTTCATGGCCTTGACCTGGGCGGCGCCGCCCACGCGGGACACCGAGATGCCCACGTCCACGGCGGGACGCTGGTTGGCGTTGAACAGGTCCGACTGCAGGAAGATCTGGCCGTCGGTGATGGAGATGACGTTGGTCGGGATGTAGGCCGACACGTCGTTCGCCTTGGTCTCGATGATCGGCAGGCCGGTCATCGAGCCCGCGCCCATCTCGTCCGAGAGCTTGGCGCAGCGCTCGAGGAGCCGGGAGTGCAGGTAGAAGACGTCACCCGGGTAGGCCTCGCGGCCCGGCGGGCGGCGCAGCAGCAGGGAGACGGCGCGGTAGGCCTCGGCCTGCTTCGACAGGTCGTCGAAGATGATCAGCACGTGCTTGCCGCCGTACATCCAGTGCTGGCCGATGGCCGAGCCGGCGTAGGGGGCGAGGTACTTGAAGCCGGCCGGGTCGGACGCCGGGGAGGCCACGATGGTGGTGTACTCCAGAGCGCCGTGCTCCTCCAGCGTGGCGCGGACGCCGGCGATGGTGGAGGCCTTCTGGCCCACGGCCACGTAGACGCAGCGGACCTGCTTCTCGACGTCGCCCGACTCCCAGTTGGCCTTCTGGTTGAGGATCGTGTCGACGGCGATCGCGGTCTTGCCGGTCTGGCGGTCACCGATGATCAGCTGACGCTGGCCACGGCCGATCGGGATCATGGCGTCGATGGCCTTCATGCCGGTCTGCAGCGGCTCGTGGACCGACTTGCGCTCGGTCACGGTCGGCGCCTGCAGCTCGAGGGCACGGCGGCCCTCGGCCTCGATCGGGCCCAGGTCGTCGATGGGCTGGCCCAGCGGGTCCACCACACGGCCCAGGAAGGCGTCGCCCACCGGGACGGAGAGGATCTCGCCGGTGCGCTGCACCTCCATGCCCTCGCGGATCTCCTGGAACTCGCCGAGGACGACGACACCGATCTCACGGGTGTCGAGGTTCTGGGCCAGGCCCTGGATGCCGTTCTCGAAGCGCAGCAGCTCGTTCGCCATGACGGAGGGCAGACCCTCCACACGAGCGATGCCGTCCGCCGCGGAGATGACACGGCCGACCTCGGTGCGATCGGTGCCCGACGGTTCGTACGATGCCGCGAAATCGTTCAAGGCATTGCGGACATCGTCAGCGTTGATGGTCAATTCGGCCATCTGCAGTCCCTGCTCTCTGTGCTTGGTGATCATCGACGTGACGATGATGCTTACGTTCGTGGGTGTTCCGGATGCGGGCGGGAGCCGGCGTCAGCCGGCCATCCGCCGCTGGAGGTCGTGGAGGCGCGCGGCCATGGACCCGTCGACGACGTCGTCGCCGACCTGGACGCGGATGCCGCCCACCACGTGGGGGTCCACCGTCACGTCCATGACGAGATCGCGGCCGAAGGCGCGGCGCAGGCCCAGGGCCAGCCGCTCCTGCTGCTCGGCCTCGAGCGGCCGGGCCACGGTCACCTCGGCGATCCACTGGCGCTGCCGCTCGGCGACGACGTCCGCGGCCTTGCGGACGGCGGCGGACGGCTTCAGGCCGCGCGGGGCCGAGACGGCGCGCTCGACCAGCAGTCGGCCGGCCGGGCTGGCCGACTCGCCCAGGAGGCGACCGGCCAGAGCGGCCCGTGCCTCGAGGGGTGCGTGCTGGTCGGTGAGCGCCCGCTGCACCTCGTGCGAGTCCTCCACCGTGCGGTTGAAGGCCAGCAGCTCGCCCGAGAGGGCGGCCAGGCCCGCGTGTCCGCCGCGTGCGGCCTCAGCGGCGGCCGCGTGCGCGGCCACCGTCTCGAGGGCGTCCCCGAGATCGCGCTCCGCCGACCAGCGGCGGCCGGCCAGGTCCTTGAGGACCTGCAGTGCACCGGGGGTCACCCGGGCGCCGAACAGCGAGTCGACGAGGCCGTGACGGCGCTCGGTGGTCCAGGCGGGGTCGGTCAGGGCGCGGCGCAGGGCGCCGTGCTCGTCCACCACGTCCAGCGCGCCGAACAGCTCGCGTGCCAGGGCCACGCCGCCCTCGTCCAGCACCGGACCGACGGCCTCCAGGGAGGCGGCCAGGGAGTCCCTCGATGCGCCCGTCATCATTCGGCGACACCTGCGCTCTGGTGACGGTCCAGGTCAGCCAGGAAGCGGTCGACCACGCGCTGCGAGCGGGCGTCGTCCTCGAGGGACTCGCCCACGATCTTGCCGGCCAGGGTCGTGGCCAGCGAGCCGACCTCGCCCTTGAGCTGCGCGGCGGCCTGCTGACGCTCGGCGGCGATCTGCGCCTGCGCCTGCTCGGAGATGCGCGTCGCCTCGGCGGTCGCGCGCTCGCGCGCCTCGGCCACGATCTCGGCGGCCTCGGTGCGGGCATCCTCGCGGATGCGGTTCGCCTCGGTGCGGGCGTCCGCCAGCTGCGACTCGTAGTCCGCCATCATCGCGTTCGCCTCGGCCTGGGCCTTCTCAGCCTTGGCCAGACCGCCCTCGATCGCCTCGACACGGTCCTGGTAGGACTTCTCGAGGGTCGGGACGATGAACTTGATGACGATGAACATGAGCAGGGCGAAGCCCACCACGACGACGAGGATCTCCCACGGGTTGGGGATCAGGGGGTTGGCCCCCTCAGCCGCCGCGAGGATCAGTCCGTTGCTGATCATGTTTCAACCATCCTTCGGTCAAGAGTCCTGTGGAGAGGGAGCACCGACGGTCTCACCGTGCGGGCGCTCCGTGGACGCGGCGCGTCAGGCGCCGATGACGAAGGCGAAGACGAGGCCCAGGATGGCGAGGGCCTCGGCGAGCGCGAAGCCCAGGAGGGCGATCGGCTGCAGGATGCGCTGGGCCTCCGGCTGACGGGCGACGCCGTTGATGTAGGCGGCGAAGATCAGGCCCACGCCGATGGCGGAGCCGATGGCGGCGAGGCCGTAGCCGATCATGTTGAGCGAACCGTGCAGTTCCATGGTGTTCCTTTCACGAGGCCGAGGTGTCCGGCCGGGTTGTGGAGGGTCGGCCTCCCGGGTGGTCCTCCTGCGGAGGGCCGGGAAGACTGGTGGCGGGCTCTCCCGCCGTACCGCAGCCGCCTGGGTCGTGCCCGAGGCGGCCCCGGAAGATCAGTGGTCGTTCGCGTCGATCGCGCCCTGGATGTAGATCGCGGTCAGCAGCGTGAAGACGAAGGCCTGCAGGTACATGATCAGCAGCTCGAGGAAGTACAGGGCCACCGAGCCGAGGATGACCAGGATGCCGGTGCCCTGCAGGGCCAGGCTGCCGGTCTGCGTGATCAGGTAGGCGGCGCCGGCGCCGGCGAGCATCACGATCATGTGGCCGGAGAGCATGGTGGCCATCAGACGCAGGGAGTGGGTCAGCGGGCGCACGATGAAGTTGGAGATGATCTCCAGCGGCACGAGCAGCGGCAGGATCCAGCCGGGCACACCCGAGGGCACGACGGCCAGCTTCAGGTAGCGCACGCCGTGGCGCTTGATGCCGACGCCGATCCAGATCGCGTAGACGATGAGGGCCAGGCCGTAGGCGGCGCCCGCGTGGGAGAAGGTCGGCAGCTGCAGCACCGGGATGGCGCCGAACAGGTTGTTCAGCAGCACGAAGAAGAAGATGGAGAAGAGCAGCGGGACCCACTGCTTGAAGTTCTTCTCGCCCAGGATGTCCTTCGCGATGTCGTTCCGGACGAAGGAGTAGCCGGACTCGGCGAGCCACTGGGCCTTGCCGGGCACGAGCCGGGGACGGCGCATGGCCCACGCGAAGAAGGCGGTGATGAGCACTACGGAGAGCAGGACGAGCAGCATCTGCTTGCCGAAGCCGGTGCCGTACTCCGCACCCCAGGGGAAGATCTCCGGGAGGTGACCATCAGAGATGGTGGGGGGCACGAATGATGCGTTGGCCAGCACGAGGGTCAGCACGCGGTTCCTCTCCGAAGTGATGCAGTCGACGGGACCGCAGCCTCGTCCCCGGACCACAGGCGGGCGCCGCGACATTGCGGGGGTACCGGTGCGATGCGAGACACGGATGGCGGCAGGTGGGCGCCGTCGAAGTGTTCGCCGCCAACGATACCAAACGGTGACCCGTGCTCCGTACCGCAGAAGGGGCCCACGACATGGCCCCCGGCTCGGTGTCTTCGCCCCTCGGGCGGGTCAGTCGGTGTAGATCCCGCGGCGGGTCCGCGCGAAGACGAGGACCTCCGCGGCCTGCCAGACGAGGATCGTCACGAGGGCGGCGATCGCCGCCGCGTCCGCCCGGACCCAGCCGGGGCGGGGCAGGACCCCCAGCAGCACCGCGAACACCGCGATCTTGAGCACGAACAGCCCCACGCTGACCGGCAGCGCCGCCTCGCGCGCCCGGTCCCACACGAGTGCCGTCGTCGCCCCGGTGAGCGCCGAGAGCGCGAGCACCGCGCCGCCGCCCAGCAGGGCGCTCCCGGCCGCCTCCCCGCCGACGGAGAGCAGCCACGCGGCGCACGTGATCGCCAGGGCAGCCCCCGCCGCGGTCAGGGACCACCCGAGGATCCCCCACCAGCCGCGGCGGTTCTCCCAGCGGCGCCGGCGTCGGCGGCCGCCCGCCCCGGTCACGCGTCCCCCCGCTCGTCCGGGTGGGCCGCGGCGTCGTGCCGGTCCGCGCGACGGCGCTCCACGATCGGATGCAGGGTGAGGTAGCCGGCTCCGGCCAGGGCCACGGCGAGCACGGGTAGGACGATCATGTGGTCCACGAAGTTCAGGGACACCGCGCCCCATGCCACGAGGAACGCCCAGAGCCAGAGCAGCGCGACGGCCTGCGCCTGGGTGTAGCCGCCGTCCACGAGCTTGTGGTGCAGGTGCCCGCGGTCCGCCGAGAAGGGGCTGGTGCCCTTGGCCGTGCGCCGCAGCACGGCCAGGGCGAGGTCCGCGAGCGGCAGGGCGAGGACGGCGACGGGCAGCAGGATCGGCGTGTAGGCGGGGACGTTGCGGAAGCGCATCCCGTCCAGGGCGTTGACGTCGGCGGTCACGGCGACCGCGGCCGCGGCCATCAGCAGGCCGATGAGCATGGCCCCCACCTCGCCCATGAAGATGCGGGCCGGGGACAGGTTCCACGGCAGGAAGCCCACGCACGCGCCGACGAGCAGGGCCATGAGCAGGGTGGCGAGGTTGGCGTAGTCGAACTGGTTGATGGTCCGCGTCAGCAGATACGAGTAGACGAAGAAGGCCGAGCCGCCGATCAGCGCGACGCCCGCCGCCAGGCCGTCCAGACCGTCCACGAAGTTGATCGCGTTCATCGTCAGCACCACGGCGAACACCGTGAGGATGACCTGCGTGGTCTCGTTCCCCACCGGGATCCAGCCCACCGGCATCGCCTCGATGCGGATCCCGCCCAGGGCCACCGCGAGTCCGGCCAGCACCTGGCCGGCCATCTTCACCCACCAGCGCAGGTCCCACATGTCGTCGGCGATGCCCACGACGAGCACGACGGCGACGGCGACCAGGAGCCCGCGCATCGCGGCGTCGTCCGCGTAGATCCCCTGGAGGAACGGCACGACTCCCCCGACGGCGAATCCCACCAGCACGGCCGCGGCCATGGCCACGCCGCCCAGCTTCGGCACGGGGTGCCGGTGCACATCCCGCTGGCGCAGCGGGGTGAACACGCGCGCGCCCAGCCCCAGCCGGCGCATGAGGGGCGTCAGGGCCCCGCAGGCGACGGCCGTGACCATGACCAGGACGAGATACGCGCGCATGGGGGCCGGTCAGGCCTCCCGGTCGGCGGGGCGCGCCGCGGCGGCGTCGTCGGCGGCCGCGATCCGCTCGGCGGCGACCGGCGGCTCCTCGCCCTCGGCGAGCAGGTCCGGCACCACCGCGCGCAGCTCCTCCAGGGGCACGGAGCCCTGCCGGGCCACGCGGAACGGGGTGACGGTGCAGTCCACGATCGTCGAGGGATCCCGGCTCTCGCGGGGGCCGGCGTCGAGGTAGAGGGCCACGGACTCCCCCAGCATCGAGCGGGCGGCGTCGGCGGTGGTGGCGGCGTCCATGCCGGTGCGGTTCGCGCTGGAGACGGCCATGGGGCCGACGGCGTAGAGCAGTTCGCGGGCCACCGCGTCGTCGGGCACGCGCAGGGCGACGGTGCCGCGGGTCTCGCCGAGGTCCCAGGTCAGCGTGGGCTGGGACTTGAGGATGAGCGTGAGGGCGCCGGGCCAGAAGCGCCCGGCGAGGGCCTCGGCCTCCTCCGGCACGTCGTACGCGAGGCCGGCCATGACGCGGCGGTCCGCGATGAGCACGGGCGGCGGCATGGTGCGGCCACGGCCCTTGGCGGCCAGCAGCACGGCCACGGCCAGCGGGGAGAACGCGTCCGCTCCGATGCCGTAGACGGTGTCCGTGGGCAGGACCACGCAGCCGCGGTCCGCGAGGACCTCGCGGGCGCGGGCCACGGCATCCTCGAGGGCGGCCGGATCCGAGACGTCGATGAAGTCACTCACGTCGGTCATTCTTCCACCTCCGCGCCCGCCACGGCGTCGCAGGACCGGCGCGCCGTGAGGAACCGGTCTCGTCCGGTGAGGTCCTGGTGGACTCGGACGCCCGTGAACCGCCGGTCCGCGCCGAGGGCGGCCAGGAGGGCCGGGCCCTGCGTCTCGTGGTGCTCCATGGCGAACAGGCCGCCCGGGACGAGCAGGTCCGCCGCCCGGTGCGCGATGGCGCGCGGGATCCGCAGCCCGGGCGCGTCCCCGCCGTAGAGCGCCCGCGCCGGGTCCAGTCGGGCCTCGGGCTGGGCGGGCACCTCGGCCTCGGGCACGTAGGGCGGGTTGCTCACGACGACGTCCACGCGGCCCTCGAGGTTGGGGCACGCGACAAGGGCATCGGCTTGTCGCAGGTCGACCCCGCGCGGGGCGAGGTTCCGCCGGGCCCAGTCGGCCGCCGTCGGGTCGAGCTCGACGGCGGTGACGGCGAGCGGGCGGCCCCGCGCCTCGCCCCACGCCGCGACGGCCGCGGCGATCGCGCCGGAGCCGGTGCACAGGTCCACCACGGCGCCCGCCGCGGGCCGCGCGGCCAAGTCGGCCACGACGGTCTCCACGAGCAGCTCGGTCTCCGGCCGCGGGACGAAGACGCCTGGGCCGACCGCCAGGTCGAGCCCGTGGAAGTGCGCGACGCCGGTCAGGTGCTGGACGGGCTCGCGGGCGGCGCGGCGCCCGACGAGCGCCTCGAAGGCCGCCGCCTGCGCGGGCTCGGCCACGGCCCCGGCGAACACCCGGGCCAGCAGCGCGCCGCGGTCGAGGCCGAGCACGTGGGCCAGCAGCAGCTCGGCGTCCACACGCGGCGAGTCGATGCCCACCGCGGTCAGGCGGGCGGCGGCGTCGCGCAGCAGCGCGGACCAGGCCGGTGCGCTCACGCGTCCCCGCCCAGCGCGGCGAGCCGCCGCTCCTCGTCGAGGGCGAGGCAGGAGGCGATCACGGCCTCGAGGTCGCCGTCGAGGACCGCGTCGAGGTTGTGCGCCTTGTAGCCGGTGCGGTGGTCCGCGATCCGGTTCTCCGGGAAGTTGTAGGTCCGGATGCGTTCCGAGCGGTCCATGGTGCGCACCTGCGCGGCGCGCGCCGCGGAGTTCTCGGCGTCCTGCTCCGCCCGCTGCCGCTCGAGCAGCCGCGACCGCAGCACGCGCAGCGCGGCCTCGCGGTTCTGGATCTGGGACTTCTCGTTCTGCATGGAGACGACGATCCCCGTGGGCAGATGCGTCAGACGCACCGCGGAGTCGGTCGTGTTGACGGACTGGCCGCCCGGCCCGGAGGAGCGGAAGACGTCCACTTTGAGGTCGTTCGGATCGAGGTGGACCTCGTCCGGGGCGTCCACCTCGGGCAGCACGAGCACGCCGGCGGCGGAGGTGTGGATGCGGCCCTGGGACTCGGTGACGGGCACGCGCTGCACTCGGTGCACGCCGCCCTCGAACTTGAGCCGGGCGTAGACGCCGTCGGCCGGGTCGGCCGCGCTCCCCCGCACCGCCACGTGGACGTCCTTGTAGCCGCCCAGGTCGGAGTGCGTGGCGGAGAGGACCTCCGTCTTCCAGCCCCGGGACTCGGCGTAGCGCAGGTACATGCGCAGCAGGTCGCCGGCGAACAGGGCCGCCTCCTCGCCGCCCTCGCCGCCCTTGATCTCGAGGATCACGTCACGCGCGTCGTCGGGGTCGCGCGGGATCAGCAGCCGGCGCAGCCGTTCGGCGGCCTCGGCCTCGGCCGCCTCCAGACCGGGCACCTCGGCCGCGAAGGCCGCCGCGTCGTCGTCGCCGGCCGCGGCCAGCTCCCGCGCGTCGGCCAGCTCCTCCGCGGCCGCCGACCAGGCGCGGTGCGCCGTCACCACGGCGCCGAGCTCGGCGAACCGCCGGTTCAGCCTCCGGGCGAGCGCCGGGTCCTGGTGCACCGCCGGGTCGGACAGGCGCGCCGTCAGCTCGCGATGCTCCGCCAGGAGCCGATCCACGGCCTCGCGCCGCTGCTCCGAATCGAACACGTGCGTGCCTCTCCTCCTCCGGCCTCAGCGGGCCGGGCTGTCCGACGCGGACGGCCCCGCCCCGTCCGGCGGAGACGAGCTCCCCCGGGCGGGACGGGGCCGTGCGACGGGGCGGTCAGTCGTCGCCCTTGGACCCCAGCGTGGTCTTGGAGACCAGCATGAGGAACTCGGCGTTGGACGCGGTGTCCTTGATCTTGTTGGTGAGCAGGTCGAGGGCCTGCTGCTGCTCGAGGCCAGAGAGCACCCGGCGCAGCTTCCACATGATCTTGACCTCCTCCTGCGAGAGCAGGGCCTCCTCGCGGCGGGTGCCGGACGCGTTGACGTCCACCGCCGGAAAGATGCGGCGCTCCGCGAGGTGACGGGACAGGCGCAGCTCCATGTTGCCGGTGCCCTTGAACTCCTCGAAGATCACCTCGTCCATGCGCGAGCCGGTCTCGACCAGCGCGGTGGCCAGGATGGTCAGCGAGCCGCCGTTCTCGATGTTGCGGGCGGCGCCGAAGAACTTCTTCGGCGGGTACAGCGCCGAGGAGTCCACACCGCCGGAGAGGATGCGGCCCGAGGCCGGGGCGGCCAGGTTGTAGGCGCGGCCCAGGCGGGTCATGGAGTCGAGCAGCACGACGACGTCGCGGCCCATCTCCACGAGGCGCTTGGCGCGCTCGATGGCCAGCTCGGCGAGGGTGGTGTGGTCGTCCGCCGGGCGGTCGAACGTGGAGGCGATGACCTCGCCGTCCACCGACCGCTGCATGTCGGTGACCTCCTCGGGGCGCTCGTCGACGAGCACCATCATGAGGTGGACCTCGGGATTGTTCGTCTTGATCGCGTTGGCGATCGACTGCAGGATCATCGTCTTGCCGGCCTTGGGCGGGGAGACGATGAGGCCGCGCTGGCCCTTGCCGATGGGGCTGACCAGATCGATCACGCGGGGGCCGATCAGCTTGGGATCGGTCTCCAGGCGCAGGCGCTCCTGCGGGTACAGCGGCACGAGCTTGCCGAACTCCACGCGCTGCGGGTGCTCGACGGCGGGCTGACCGTTGACCGAGGAGATCTTCACCAGGGCGTTGAACTTCTGACGGTTGGAGCCGCCGCCGTGGTGCTGCTGCTTCTCACCGTCGCGCGGGGCGCGGATCGCGCCGACGACGGCGTCGCCCTTGCGCAGACCGTACTTCTTCACCATGGCCAGGGAGACGTAGACGTCGTTCGGGCCCGGCAGGTAGCCGGAGGTGCGGACGAACGCGTAGTTGTCCAGCACGTCGAGGATGCCGGCCACGGGCTGCAGGACGTCGTCCTCGGTCAGCTCGGTCTCGTCGACCTCGGGGCCGCCGCGGCCACGGCGGTTGCGGCCGCGCTCGTTGCGGTTGCGGCGGTTGCGACGGTTGCGGCCGCCCTCGTCGTCGCGGTCGTCGCGGCGGCTGCGGTCCCCGCGTCCGCCGTCGCCCCGGCCACCGTCCTCGGACTTGTCGCCGCGCTGCTCGCGCGAGCCGTCGCGGCCGTTCTCACGGTCCCGGTTGTTCTCGCGGCCGTTCTCGCGGTCGCGGCCGTTGTCGCGGTCCCGCCCGTTGCGGCCGTTGCGGCCGCGGCCGTTCTCGCGCCCGTTGTCGTCACGGTCCTCCCGGTCGCCGCGGCGGTCCGCGTCGGCGCCGTCCTCGCCCTGGGCGCCGTCGGAGCGACGGTCCTGACCCTGCTGGGCGTCGTCGTCGCCGGCGCGGCGGCGGCCGCGGGAACGGCGCTCGGACTGCGGGCGGTCCTCGCCCTCGTCGCGGGTCTCGGACCCCCCGGACCGATCCTGGTCCGAGGCGGTCTCCCGGGGGGCCTGCTCGGTCTGGGCCTCGCGGGCCTCGGCCTGGGGCTGCCCGTCCTGGGCGGCGGCCGGAGCGGAGGTGTCGGCGTCGGCGCGGCGCGAGCGGCGGCGGGCCGGGCGCTCGGCGGCCGGGGCGGCGTCCTCTGAGGACGCGGCCGCCGGGGCGGTCTCGGCGGCGGGGGCCGCGGGGGCCTGGGCCGCGCGCTCGGCGGCGTCGCGGTCCGCCACGGAGCCGCCGCGCTGGTGGTCGGAGATCGCGGTCACCAGGTCGGCCTTGCGCATGCGCGAGCCGCCGGCGATGCCGAGCTGGGAGGCCAGGGCCTGGAGCTGGGCGAGCTTGAGCGAGGCCAGGCCACCGCCGTTCGTCGGCGTGGTCTGTTCCGTGGATTCGGTCACGAAGGTTCCTTCTCCCTCGAATGCGGCCCGGCGGCGCGTGGCGCGTCGGGCTGCGGTGTGCATCCGGTCGGGCCGCGCAGCGGCGCCCCAGAAAACCGGGTTTCATGGTGTGAACTCAGCAGTGGCGCCTCCCCTGATCGTGCGCAGTCGCTGCGTGACGGGGCGGAGGCGTCCGGACTCGACCGAGCCGGAGCGGATCCCGCACGCCGGCCGTGCGCAGCACGGGATGGATCGCGGCGGGGTTCCGGCCGACGGCGCACGGTGCGTCCGGCCGTCACAGGCCCGGGCACCGGAGACCCGGGCCGCGCGAGGCGGTGGGGTCAGCCGTGGTGGAGTGATTCCACCCTAACACCGTCCACGGCCACGCACGGCACCAGCACGCGCCAGGCGGCCGCCCCGTCCGCCGTCAGAGCACGCGCCGCCTCCGTGGCGTGCTCGGCCGCCTGGACGCCGTCGCACAGCGCGAGCACCGTGGGACCCGCGCCGGAGACGACGGCGGCGTGGCCGCGCTCGCGCAGCCCCGCGACCAGTGCGGCGCTGGCCGGCATGGTCACGGCGCGCGGCTCCTGGTGCAGCCAGTCGCGCGTGGCGGCCGGCAGCAGCGCGGGGTCCTCCGCCAGCGCGTGGACGAGCAGCGCGGCACGGCCGGCCTGGGCCGCCGCCACGGCGTGGGGCACCTCGGCGGGCAGCACGCCCCGGGCGACGTGGGTGGACAGCTCGGTGTCCGGGATCGCGACCACCGGCACCACGCGCTCGTGCAGCCGCAGCCGCGCCGTGGCCGGGCCGGGGACGTCGTCACGGGTCCAGGAGACGGTGGCCCCGCCCACGAGCGCGGGGGCGACGTTGTCCGGGTGCCCCTCGAAGCGGGTGGCCGCCTCGAGCAGGTCCGCGGGCGCCCGGCGCAGCGCGGCCGGCAGCAGGGCCTCGGCCGCGGCGTAGGCCGCGACGACGGCGGCCGCGGACGAGCCGAGTCCGCGGGCGTGCGGGATCCGGTTCACGGCGCGCAGGTGCAGCCCCGGCGCGGTGAACCCGCGGTCCCGCAGGTGCTCGTGCGCCAGGCGCAGGATCAGGTGCGCGCCGTCCCGCGGCAGGGTGGCCGCGCCCTCCCCCTCGACCTCCGCGACGTCGGGGCCCGCCACGACCGTGAGCGTCACCTCGTCGCGCAGCTCCAGGGCCAGGCCCATCGAGTCGAAGCCGGGGCCGAGGTTGGCGGAGGTGGCGGGGACGGAGACGAACGCGGCGGTCCCGGGCGCCAGCGGCTGCGGTGCGGCCATGGCTCAGCTCAGGCCGAGGGCCTGGGCGACGGTGACCACGTCGAACGGCACCGAGCGCGGGGTCACGTCGGCGCCGTCGGCGCCGCGCAGGGCCCACTGCGGGTCCTTGAGGCCGTGGCCGGTGACGGTGATGACCCAGCTCTTGCCGGCCGGCACGTTCCCGGCGGCGTGGTGCTTGAGCAGCCCGGCGACGCCGGCGGCGGAGGCGGGCTCGACGAACACGCCCTCCTTCGCGGAGAGCCAGCGATGGGCCTCGAGGATCTCCTCGTCCGTGACGGAGTCGATCATCCCGCCGGACTCGTCGCGGGCGGCCTCGGCCTGCTCCCACGAGGCCGGGTTGCCGATCCGGATGGCGGTGGCGATCGTGTCCGGGTCGGTCACGGGGTGGCCCTGGACGATCGGGGCGGCGCCCGCGGCCTGGAAGCCCCACATCACGGGGGTCTTCGTGGCCACCGCGGGCAGCTCGGCGTCCGAGGCGCCCTCGTGCGGGTTCACGTAGGGGGCGGCGTACTCGCGGTAGCCCTTCCAGTACGCGGTGATGTTGCCCGCGTTGCCCACGGGCAGCAGGTGGTAGTCCGGGGCGTCGCCGAGGGTGTCCACGACCTCGAACGCGCCGGTCTTCTGCCCCTCGATGCGGGCCGGGTTGACGGAGTTCACGAGGAACACGGGGTAGTTCTCGGCCAGCTTGCGGGCCACCTCGAGGCAGTCGTCGAAGTTGCCCTGCACCTGGAGGATCTCCGCGCCGTGGGCCACGGCCTGGGACATCTTGCCCATCGAGATCTTCCCCTCGGGCACGAGCACGGCGCACGTGATCCCGGCCTGCGCGGCGTAGGCCGCCGCCGAGGCGGACGTGTTGCCGGTGGACGCGCAGACGACGGCCTTCGCGCCGTCCGCGACGGCGGCGGTGATCGCCATGGTCATGCCGCGGTCCTTGAAGGAACCGGTCGGGTTCATGCCCTCGAACTTCACGTGCACGGTGCCCTGCACCAGCTCGGAGAGGTGGGGGGCGTGGATGAGCGGGGTGCCGCCCTCGCCGAGGGTGATCACGCGCGTGTCCTCGGTGACGGGCAGGCGGTCGGCGTACTCGCGGACGACGCCGCGCCACTGGTGGGCCATGGGTCAGTTCCCTTCGACTCGGAGGACGGACGCGACCTCGTGGACGACGTCCAGGGCGGCGAGCGCCTCGACGGTGGCGTCGAGGTCGCGCTGCCGCGCACGGTGGGTGATCAGCCGCAGGGACGCGCCGGGGGCGTCCTCGCGCTCGGACGGGACCTGGCGCAGCGTCTCAATGGAGACGCCGTGCTCCTCGAACACCCCGGCGACGCGGCGCAGCACGCCGGGCTGGTCCGCCGCGCGCAGCACGACCATGAAGGAGGTGTGGGCCTCGGCCGGGTCCAGGGCGGGCAGGGCGGTGACGGGGGTGCGCAGGCGCGCCGGGCCGCCGCGCACGATGCGCTGGGCGATCGAGACGACGTCGCCCATCACCGCGGACGCGGTGGGGGCGCCGCCGGCGCCGGGACCGTAGAACATGAGCTCGCCGGCGTTCTCGGCCTCCACGAAGACAGCGTTGAACGCCCCGCGCACGGAGGCCAGCGGGTGCTCCCGCGGCAGCAGGGTAGGGTGCACGCGCAGGACCGCACCCTCGGCGCCGTCGGCGGCGCGGCCGCGCTCGGCGATCGCCAGCAGCTTGATGACGTAGCCCGCCTCCGCGGCGGCGGCGTTGTCCTCGGCCGTGATCGCGGTGATGCCCGCGACGGCCACCTGGTCCAGGGTGTACGGCGCGCCGAACGCGATGGTCGCCAGGATCGCGGCCTTCGCGGCGGCGTCGTGGCCCTCGACGTCGGCGGTCGGGTCGGCCTCGGCGTAGCCGAGCCGCTGGGCCTCGGCCAGGGCGTCGTCGAAGTCCGCCCCCTCGGTGTCCATGCGGTCCAGGATGAAGTTGGTGGTGCCGTTGGCGATGCCCATCACACGGGTGACGCGGTCGCCGCCCAGGGAGTCGCGCAGCGGGCGCAGGATCGGGATGGCGCCGGCGACGGCGGCCTCGAAGCTGAGCTGTGCGCCGGTGGCGGCGGCCGCGGCATAGAGCTCCTCGCCGTGCTGGGCGAGCAGCGCCTTGTTGCCGGTCACCACGGACGTGCCGGCGGCCAGGGCGCGCAGGATCAGGGTGCGGGCCGGCTCGATGCCGCCCATCAGCTCGATGACGACGTCGGCGCCGTCCACGAGTGCCTCGGCGTCGGTCGTGTAGAGCGCCGGGTCCGCCTGCCAGTCGCGCGTCGCGCCCGTGTGGCGCACCGCGATGCCCGTGAGCTCGAGGTCGGCGCCCACGCGGTCCCGCAGGATGTCGGCGTCCTCGGTGAGGATCCGTGCGGTCTGGGACCCCACGGTCCCGCCGCCCAGCAGGGCGACCTTGAGTGCGGTGGGGGCGTCGGTGTGCTCGGCCATGGTCCTCCGTGGTCCAGGGTGGGGGCGACGCCGCGCGACCGCGCGGCTCGGCTGGCCTCGAATCTAGCGCGGCGGGCGGACGCGTCCCGCCGCGCGACACTCGGTGTCCGCAGAGCGGGACGCCCACGCCCGGCCGCGAGGCCGGCGGCCGGGCCGGGCTTCTGCGTCCTCAGCGGGCGAGGCGCGGATCGGCCTCGCGGGCGAACAGGTCCTCCTGCGTCTCGCGGCGGATGATCACCCGCGCCTGCCCGCCGGAGACCGCGACGACGGCCGGGCGGGCCAGCGCGTTGTAGTTCGAGGACATCACGTGCGTGTACGCGCCCGTGGCCGGCACCGCCAGCAGGTCGCCGCGGCCCAGGTCGGCCCGCAGGTACACGTCGCGGACCAGGATGTCGCCGGACTCACAGTGCTTGCCCACCACACGGGAGAGCACCGGCTCGGCCTCCGAGGTGCGGCGCGCGGAGACGGCGGTGTAGTCGGCGTCGTAGAGCACGGGACGCGGGTTGTCGGACATGCCGCCGTCCACGGCGACGTAGCGGCGGGCCGCGGTTGCGCCGTCGGGGGCGTCCGCGTCCACGGTCTTGGTCACCCCGACCGTGTAGAGGGTCAGGCCCGCGGGGCCTGAGATGGCCCGCCCCGGCTCGAGCGAGACCCGCGGGCACCTCAGGCCGAGGCGCTCGACGGTCTTCTGGACGTCGTCGGCGAGGGCGTCGGCGATCTCCGCGGCCGGGCGCGGCTCGTCCACGGCCGTGTAGGCGATGCCGTGGCCGCCACCGAGGTCAAGCTCGGCCAGCTCCACCCCGTGCTCGGCCTTGACCTCGGCGAGGAACTCGAGCACGCGTCCGGCCGCCAGCCCGAAGCCCTCGGCCTCGAAGATCTGGGACCCGATGTGGCAGTGCACGCCCAGCAGGTCGATCGACTCGGCCGCCAGGGCCGCGGCCACGGCGACGGCGGCCGGCGAGCGGCCGGCCACGTTGCCGTCCCGGTCGGTGGAGGCCGGGGCCAGGGAGAGGCCGAACTTCTGGTCCTCGTGCGCGGTGGCGATGAAGTCGTGGGTGTGCGCGTGCACGCCCGGGGTCAGCCGGAGCATCACGGGGGCGCGGCGGCCGACCTCGGCCGCGAGCGCGGCCAGGTGGGTGAGCTCGTCGAGCGAGTCCACGATGATCCGGCCCACGCCCGCCTCGAGGGCGGTGCGCAGCTCGGCGTCCGACTTGTTGTTGCCGTGCAGGCCGATGTGGGCCGGGTCGACGCCGGCGGCCAGCGCGATCGCCAGCTCGCCGCCGGAGGCGGTGTCCACGCGCAGGCCCTCCTCGGCCGCCCAGCGGGCGGTGGAGAGGGTGAGCATGGACTTGCCGGCGTAGTAGACGTCCGCTCCCCCGCACAGGTCGGCGAACGCGGCGTCGAAGCCCTCGCGGAACGCGCGGGCGCGGGCGCGGAAGTCGTCCTCGTCCACCACGAGCAGCGGCGTGCCGAACTCCGCGGCGAGCGCGCTCGCGCGCAGGCCCTGGACGGTGAGCTCGCCGTCGGCGGCGCGGTCCACGCCGGCGGCCCACAGGCCGGGCACGAGCGCGTCCGGGTCCCCCGGCGCGGGGAGCCAGGCGGGGGCGAGCGGGGAGGCGGGGGCGGGCTGCGGCGTCGTCATCCGGGCGCTCACATCTTCTCCGGGGCGGTCACGCCGAGCAGGCCGAGACCGTTGGCCAGCACCTGGGCGGTGGCGTCGTTGAGCCACAGGCGGGTGCGGTTGAGGGTCTCCACGGGACGCGGCGTCCCGTCGTCGGTGGGCATGGGCACGATGCGGCAGGCGGCGTACCACGAGTGGTAGGCCCCGGCGATCACCTCGAGGTGGCGGGCCACGCGGTGGGGCTCGCGCAGGCGCGCCGCCGCGCCGACGACGGCCGGGAACTCCGCCAGCTGGGCCAGCAGCTCCGACTCGGTGGCGTGGGTGAGCAGGGCGGCGTCGAACTCGGAGCGGTCCACGCCGTGGGCCTGCGCGGTGCGCGCCGCGCCCGAGGCGCGGGCGTGGGCGTACTGCACGTAGTAGACGGGGTTGTCGTTCGTGGCGGAGCGCAGCAGCTCGGGGTCGATCGTCAGGGGCGAGTCCGCGGGGTAGCGGGCCAGGTCGTAGCGCAGGGCGTCGCGGCCGAGCCACTCCACGAGGTCCTTGAGCTCGATGATGTTGCCGGCGCGCTTGGAGAGCTTCGCGCCGTTGACCGAGATGAGCTGGCCGATGAGGATCTCGATGTTCGTCGCCGGGTCGTCGCCGGCGGCGGCGGCGATCGCCTTGAGGCGGTTCACGTAGCCGTGGTGGTCGGCGCCGAGCAGGTACACCTTCTCCTCGAAGCCGCGGTCGCGCTTGTGGAGGTAGTAGGCGGCGTCGGCGGCGAAGTAGGTGGGCTCCCCGTTGGCGCGGATGAGCACGCGGTCCTTGTCGTCGCCGAAGTCGGTGGTCTTGAGCCACACGGCGCCCTCGCGGTCCTCGATGTGGCCCTGCTCGCGCAGCCGCTGCACGGCCTGGTCGATCGCGCCGGAGTCGTGGAGCGTCTGCTCCGAGGTGAACACGTCGAAGTGCACGTCGAAGGCGGCGAGCGTGTCCTTGATGTCCTGCATCTGGAGCCGGTACGCGGCCTCGCGGACCACCGGGCGGGCGGCCTCGTCCGTCAGCTCGCGCACGTCCGGGTGCTCGAGGGCGACGGCGTCGGCCAGCTCCTGCACGTACGCGCCCGGGTAGCCGCCCGCGGGGACGTCGCGGCCGTGCAGGCGGGCGAGGACCGAGTCGGCGAACACGTTCATCTGGTTGCCGGCGTCGTTGACGTAGTACTCGGCGGTGACGTCCGCGCCGGAGGCGCGCAGGAGGCGGGCGATCGCGTCGCCCAGCGCGGCCCAGCGGGTGTGTCCGATGTGCAGCGGGCCGGTGGGGTTGGCGGAGACGAACTCCATGTTCACGGTGTGCCCGGCCAGGGCGTCGTTGCGGCCGTACTCCGGGCCGGCCTCGACGATCTCGCGGGCCAGGGCGCCGGCCGAGGCCGCGTCCAGGGTGACGTTGAGAAAGCCGGGGCCGGCGACGTCGACGGCGGCGATGCCCGGCTTGTCGGTCAGGCGCTCGGCTACGAGCCCGGCGAGGTCGCGCGGGGCCATCCCGGCCTTCTTGCCCAGCTGGAGGGCGACGTTGGTGGCCCAGTCGCCGTGCTCGCGGCTGCGGGGTCGCTCCACCTTCACGCGCGCGGGGGTGATCTCCTCCCGCAGCGCGGCGGGGAGGTCACCGGCATCGACGGCGTCGGTGAGGACAGCGGACAGCAGGGCGGAGAGGTCTTCGGGCTTCACCCGCGCAAGTCTACGGAAGGGCCGCCGCGCCCGTGCGCGTGCGAACGAACCCTGCGAGATGGCCCCCTCCGGCCCGCGGTGGGGGCCATCTCGCAGGGTTCGTCGGGGTGGGGGTCAGGCGGGCCAGGCGGCGAGGCCGCCGGCGAGGGACAGGACGCGCCCGCCGGCGCTCGGGTCGGCCCCGACGACGGCGTCCCGCGCCCGGGCCGACCGGGCTCCGGCGGCGCAGTAGACCACCAGGACGCGGTCCTGCCCGGGCGCGAGGGCCGCCGGCTCCGCGAGGACGGCCTCGAGCGGGACGTGCCGATCGGCCACCGTCGCGGGGGCCTCAACCCGGCGCAGGCGGCGCTCCCAGTCCTCGCGGACGTCGAGCAGGGTGAGGGACGCGGCCCGGGCGGGGTCGGCGAGCAGGGCGGCCAGCGCGGCGGGGGCGATCTCCCCGCCCGCGGCGCCGCACGCCTCCGCCGAGCCGGGGGCGCCGGCGTCGTCCGGGCGGGGGGCCTGGTCCGCGTGGGCGGACAGGTCCGTCACGGGGGTCCGCTCGGGGTCGGGCACGAGCCGCAGCTCACGGAAGCGCATCGTCAGGGCGTCCACGGAGAGCAGCCGCCCGACCAGGGGCTCACCCACCCCGGAGAGCAGCTTGATCGCCTCGGCCGCCATGAGGGAGCCGATGATCCCGGGCAGCACCCCGAGCACTCCGGCCTGCGCGCACGAGGGCACCTCGCCGGGTTCGGGCCGCTCCGGGAACACGTCCCGGTACAGCGGCCCGCCCGGGGCGAACACGCTCACCTGCCCCGCGAACCGCAGGATCGCGCCCCACACCACGGGCACGCCCGCGATCTCGCACGCGTCGGCCACGAGGTAGCGGGTCGCGTAGTTGTCCGTGCCGTCGAGCACGAGGTCCACGGCGCCGACCCGTTCGAGCGCGTTGGCCGCGGTCAGGCGTTCGCGGTGCTCGACCACGCGCACCTCGGGGTGCAGGCCGCGCATCGTCGCGGCGGCGGAGGCGGTCTTGGGGCGGCCGAGGTCCGCCTCGGCGTGGATCACCTGGCGGTGCAGGTTGGAGCGGTCCACCATGTCGTCGTCGATCACGTGGACCTCCCCCACGCCCGCGGCGGCGAGGTAGGTCAGCACGGGCGCCCCGAGGCCGCCGGCGCCGACCACGAGGACGCGGGAGCGCAGCAGCGCCAGCTGGGCCTCGGGGCCGAAGCCGTCCAGGCTCAGGTGGCGGGCGAAGCGCTCCAGCTGGGTGTCGGACAGCGCGGTGAGGTCGCGGGGCTCGCGGGCGGCGGGGTCCAGGGCGGCGGTCACCGCTCGTCCTCCTCGGCCGTGACCCGCCCGGCCATCGGCGAGGAGGCCAGGGCGTGCTCGCGGCGCGGGATGCGCCCGGCACGGCGGGCGTGGAAGCCCGCCTCGAGCGCGAGCCGGCACGCGTGGGCCATGCGGGCGGGCTCGGCGGCGCGCGTGATCGCCGAGGCGGCGAGCACGGCGTCGCAGCCGGCCTCCATCGCCAGGGCGACGTCCGAGGCGGTGCCCACGCCGGCGTCGAGCACGATCGGCACGGAGGCGCGGGAGACGATCAGCTCCAGGTGTGCGCGGTTGAGGATGCCCAGCCCCGAGCCGATCGGCGAGCCCAGCGGCATGACGGCGGCGGCGCCGGCCTGCTCGAGGCGCAGCGCCATGGCGGGGTCGTCCGAGGTGTAGGCCAGGACGGTGAAGCCGTCGGCGGCGAGCCGCTCGGTGGCCTCGAGGGTCTCGACGACGTCGGGCAGCAGGGTGCGCTCATCGGCGATGACCTCGACCTTCACGAGGTCGGTCTCGAGCGCCTCCCGGCCGAGCCGGGCGGTGAGCACGGCGTCCCGGGCGGTGTAGCAGCCGGCGGTGTTGGGCAGCACGTCGATGCCGAGGCGGTCCAGCAGCGCGACCAGGCCGTCACGGGTGTCCGCGGACCAGCGGCGCAGCGCCACGGTGGTGAGCGTGGTGCCGGAGGCGACGAGGGCGCCCTCGAGGGCGGTCAGGTCGGTGATGCCGCCCGTGCCCATGATGAGCCGGGAGGCCAGGTCGTAGCCGCCGATCCGCAGCGGCGGGATCGCGGGGGCGGCGGGCGGGGTGCGGTGCTCGGCCATCGCTCAGCCCCCCTGCACCGCGGTGACGACGTCGACCTCGTCCCCGGCGGCCAGCTCCCGGGTGGCCCAGGCCGACCGGGGCACGACCTCGCCGCCGACCGCCACGGCCACGCCGAGCCGCCGCCCATCCGCGGCGGCGCCGTCCTCGCCGATCGCGCGCCCGGTGACGTGCGCGACGACGTCGCGGACGGTGGCCACGGCCAGCTCGGCGGGCTCTCCGTTGAGGGTCAGGGGGAGGGTGCTCATGCGATCTCCTTCAGGCGGGCGTGCAGCAGCTCGAGGATCCGCCCGGCCGCCCAGGGGGCGAGCAGGATCCCGTGACGGTGGAAGCCGGTGGCGACGACGGCGCCCGGAGCCTCGGGCACGGCGAGCACGCGCGGGGCGTCGTCGGGGGTGCCGGGGCGGGCGGCGGTGGTGATCTCGACCAGCTCGCACTCGCGGACGGCGGGCAGGATCGCGGCGGCGTCGGCGAGCAGGTCCAGCACGGCCCCGGCGGAGGTGCCGGCCAGGCCGTCCTCGCGGGCCGAGGCGCCGACCACGAGGGTGCCGTCCGCGCGGGGCACGAGGTAGACCTGGCGCCCGTGGACGAGGCCGCGGACGGTGCGGGTGATCAGGTGCGACTCCCCCGGCAGCAGCTGCTCGGGGCGCACCCGCAGACGCAGCACGTCGCCGTGGACGGGGCGCAGCGGGACCTCGACGGCGGTGGCCGCGCCGCCGATCCCGCGGTGGCCCAGGCCCGCGGCGAGGACCGCGCCGTCGGCGGTGAGGACGCCCCCGTCGGCCAGCGTGAGGCGCACCCCCTCGCCCTCCGGGCCGGCGGCGGTGACGCGTCCGGCCACGAACCGGGCGGCGGGTCCGGCGCCGACCGGGAGCGGGCCGCCGTCGGGTCCGGTCTCGGCGCGCAGGGCGGCGACGCAGGCGGCGGCGAGCCGTCGCGGGTCCACCTGATGGTCGTCCGGGGCGTCGAAGCCGGCGGCCAGGCCCGGGGCCAGGGCGGGCTCGGCGCGGCGCAGCGCGCGGACGGAGACGGGCTCGACCCGGCGACCGAGGATCGAGGCGTGCTCGAGCACGTGGTCCCAGGCGCGGGCGTCCGAGGGGTCCGCGGCCACGATCCAGGCGCCCTGTGCGAGGAAGCCCGTCTCCACATCGGTGAAGGCGGCGAGCAGGTCCACGAGGGCCGGGTAGGCCTCCCAGCCGGCCTGCAGCAGCGGGGCGAGGTCGTCCTGGCTGAACTGGGTCTCGGCGAGCGGCGCGAGCATCCCCGCCGCGGCGTGGGTGGCCCCGGCCACGGCGTGCGGGCGCCCGGCGGCGTCCAGCTCGGGGGCGATCAGGGTGACGGCGTGGCCTGCGGCACGCAGACGCACGGCGGCGGTGAGGCCGATGATCCCGGCCCCGACGACGGCCACGTGCACGGACCGGTCCTCCTCACGGCGGCATGACCCGCATCGAGTGGTGATGGTCGGCCGCGCCGGCGCGGTGCGCCCCTGCGGCCCTCTCAGCCCGGCGTGTGCGGCCCGGGCTCCCATGGAACAGCGGCCAGTCTGCCACAGTGGGCGCATGCACTCCCCCGATCCGCTCCTGATGACCGCGGCCGGCCGCGACGACGGCGGCACCGGCCCCGGCGCGCGCCGCCGCGCCCGCCTCGCCGCCTCCCGGCTGTACGTCTGCACCGACCTGCAGCGGTTCCTGCGCCCGGACGGCACGCTCGACACGGCCGCGTTCGCCGACTTCTGCGCGGCGGCGTTCCGCGGCGGAGTAGACGTGATCCAGGTGCGGGACAAGGCCGTGGACGTGGCGGTCGAGCTGGCCGCGTTCGCCACGCTCGTCCCGCTGGCCCGGGAGCACGGGGCGCTCTCGGCCGCCAACGACCGCGCCGACGTCGCCGCCCTGGCCGGGGTGGACGTGTTCCACACGGGCCAGACCGACCTGACCACCGCGCAGTGCCGCGCCCTGCTGGGCCCGGACGTGGTGCTCGGCCGCTCGTGCCACACCGAGGCGCAGGTGCGCGGCGCCCGCGCGGAGGACGGCCTGGACTACTTCTGCACGGGGCCGGTGTGGGCGACGCCCACGAAGCCGGGCCGGGCCGCCGTCGGACTGGAACTGCCGACCCTCGCCGCACGCCTGGACGCGGAGGACCCGGCGGGGGCGCGGCCGTGGTTCGCCATCGGCGGCGTCGACGCGGACCGGCTGCCCGAGGTCCGCGCGGCCGGGGCGGAACGGATCGTGGTGGTCCGCGCCGTGACGCAGGCCGAGGACCCCGAGGCCGCGGCCCGGACCCTGCGCGCGGGCCTGCCCGGCTGACGCGCCCCGCGGGGAGGTCACGGACGGGCCGTCCTGATGGTGTAGAGTCGACGAGTCCGCAACGCGCTCGACGCGTCGCGACCCCCGCCTCCGTAGCTCAGGGGATAGAGCGTCTGCCTCCGGAGCAGAAGGCCGCAGGTTCGAATCCTGCCGGGGGCACGAGCGAACAGAGCCGGACCCCCGTGGCGACACGGTGGTCCGGCTCTTCTGGGTTCTGCGGACCCGGACGCTCGAGCGGAGCGGGAGGTCCGGGTCACCGGCATTCGAGGCGGGAAATCGACCTCATGGGACGTCCCGAGGTGCGTATTCGCCGGATTTCCCGCCTCGAACGTGTCGAAGCCCGGAGGTCCCGCCCTCAGCCCCGCTGCGCATGACCGTGGTCGACGGGCCCGTGCCACGTCGGCCGCGAGGCGTCCCCGACCGCGAGCGCCTCCCCCGCCCGCATCGCGTCGGCCAGCCACGGCTTGGCCCGCTCGAGTGCGTCGTCCCAGCTCAGGCCCGCCCCGGCCAGCGTGGCCAGGGCCGAGGAGAGGGTGCAGCCGGTGCCGTGCGAGGCGCGGGTCGTCACGCGCGGGCCGCGCACCTCGTGCACGGCCCCGCCCACGCGCACGACGGCGTCCGGCACCTCCGCCGCTGCGGCCTCGGGCGCCTCGGTCTCGTCCAGGTGCCCGCCCTTGAGCAGCACCGTCACCCCGTGCTCGGCGGCCAGGCCCCGCGCCGCGTCGAGGGCGGCGTCCCAGTCCGTCGCGTCCCGCCCGGTCAGCCGGGCCAGCTCGGGCAGGTTGGGTGTCACCAGGTGCGCCACCCGCAGCAGCCGGGCCCACGCGGCGCGCCCGTCGTCGTCGCCGACCGCGGTGAGGGCGTCCCCGCTCGAGGCCACCATGACCGGGTCCAGCACGACGACGGCGGGCCGGGTCTCCTCGAGCCAGCCGGCGACGGCCCGCATGAGCTCCACCGTGCCGAGCATGCCGATCTTCACGGCGTCCACGGCGATGTCGGCGGCGACCGAGTCGAGCTGGGCGCGCACCACGTCCACCGGCAGCGGGTGGACGGCCTGCACGCCCTGCGTGTTCTGGGCGGTGATCGCGGTGATCGCGGTCATCCCGTAGCCGCCCCACGCGGCGATGGTCTTCAGGTCGGCCTGGACACCGGCGCCGCCGCCGGAGTCGGAGCCGGCGATGCTGAGCACACGGGGGACGGCGGGGGTCATGCGGGGGCTCCTTCGGGTCGGGGCGGATCGGCCGCCCGGGCCGGGCCGATCCCGCCCATGAGAATGTAGTCGCATGTCCCACGTCACAGAGAGCTCCCCCGCGCACCCCGGCCGAGCCGAGGAGTCGGCGCCGCTGCGGCCGACCTCCCCGCTCGGGATCGCCGCCACGTTCATCGGCACCACCATCGGCGCCGGGTACGCCTCGGGCAACGAGATCCTGCAGTACTTCGTGAGCTTCGGCCTCTGGGGCGGCACGGGGGCGCTCGTGATCGCCGGCGCGCTGTTCTTCCTGCTCGCGGTGATCGTGCTGCGGCTGGCGCAGAAGCTGCGGACCACGGACATCCACCGGATCGTGAACCCCACGACGTCGCGCGTGCCCACCTGGTTCGCGGACCTGTGCATCACCACGTCCCTGCTGGGGACGCTGGTGATCATGCTGGCCGGGGCCGGGGCGGCGGTGCACACCGCGTTCGGGCTGCCCTCGCTCGTGGGCTCGCTGGTGATGGCCGCCGTCTGCGTGGTCTCGGTGCTGGCCGGCATCACGGGCCTCGTGCGCGTCCAGGCCGTGGTGGTCCCCCTGATCATCGTGGTCGCCGTCGGCGTCGCGGTGTGGGGGTTGGCGAACCCGGGGGCCGCGGTGGACGACGTCGCCGCGCTCGTGACCTCGTCCCCGCTGATCAACCAGTGGTGGCTCTCGGGCGTGCTGTACGTGGCCTTCAACATCCAGCTGGCCTACGCGGTGCTCGCCCCGATCGGCGAGGAGAGCTCCTCGTCGGGCCGCTCCCTCGTCGCCGGGGCCGGGCTCGGGGCACTGGGCCTCGTGGTGATGGCCGGCGCGGTGATGGCCGCGCTGACCGTCCACGCCCAGCTCATCGGCCGTGCCGAGCTGCCCATGGTCGAGCTGGCCGCGATGATCGGCGGCTGGGCCGCCCTGCTGTACACGGTCGTCCTGCTGCTGGCGCAGTTCACGACGGCGGTCTCGTGCCTGTACGGCGGTGTGGAGCGGATCGCCCTGCTGTCCTCGATGCGCCGCGTGCCGGGCTGGGCCATCGCCGTCGTCACTGCCCTGGCCGCCACCCTGCTCTCGAGCGTCGGCTTCTCCGACCTCGTGGGCACCGTCTACCCCGTCCTCGGGTACGCCGGCATCGTCATCATCGTGATGCTCATCGTGACGTGGATCGTCGAGCGCACCACGGTGCGCCGGCGGGCGGCCCGCGCGGCGCGCGCCTGAGCGGCCCGCCGCATGGCCGCTGCCGACGGCGGTGAGGCCCCGCAGGGGACGTGCTAGGGTCGCTCGCATCCCACGGGAGCCCCACGGCACGGGGCTGAGACCGGGCTGACGCCGCCCGGAGACCGTCTGAACCTGTCCGGGTCATTCCGGCGAAGGAAGAAGGAGCCGCGGCCATGTCCGTTTCCGAGCACACCCCCCTGCCCGCAGCCGAGTCGACGGCCGAGGTCGTCGCCGAGGAGAACTACCCCACGCACCGTCTGGGCTGGCTCGAGGATGCCGAGCACGGCATCCGCGTGCCCGTCACCGAGGTCCACCAGGACGACTCCCCCGACGGCACGCCCAACGCGCCCCTGACCGTCTACCGCACCATGGGCCCGGGCTCCGTGCCCGAGCGCGGCCTGCCCGCCCAGCGCGCCGAGTGGATCCGCGCCCGCGGCGACGTCGAGGAGTACGAGGGCCGCGAGCGCGACCTGCTCGACGACGGCCGCTCGGCCGTGCGCCGCGGCGCCGCCTCGCAGGAGTGGGCCGGCGAGCGCCGCGCCCCGCTGCGCGCCAAGGAGGGCGCGCGCGTCACCCAGATGCACTACGCCCGGCGCGGCGAGATCACCCCGGAGATGCGCTACGTCGCCCTGCGCGAGGGCGTGGACGTGGAGCTGGTGCGCTCCGAGGTCGCGGCCGGCCGCGCCATCATCCCGGCGAACGTGAACCACCCCGAGTCGGAGCCGATGATCATCGGCAAGGCGTTCGCCGTGAAGGTCAACGCGAACATCGGCAACTCGGCGGTGACGTCGTCGATCGCCGAGGAGGTCTCGAAGCTGCAGTGGGCCACCCGCTGGGGCGCGGACACCGTGATGGACCTGTCCACGGGCGACGACATCCACACCACCCGCGAGTGGATCCTGCGCAACTCCCCCGTGCCGATCGGCACCGTGCCGATCTACCAGGCCCTCGAGAAGGTCGGCGGCGACCACCAGGCCCTGACCTGGGAGATCTTCCGCGACACCGTGATCGAGCAGTGCGAGCAGGGCGTGGACTACATGACCGTGCACGCCGGCGTGCTGCTGCGCCACGTGCCGCTGTCCGCGGACCGCGTGACCGGCATCGTCTCCCGCGGCGGCTCGATCATGGCCGGCTGGTGCCTGGGCCACCACAAGGAGAACTTCCTCTACGAGAACTACGACGAGCTCTGCGAGATCTTCGCGCGCTACGACGTCGCGTTCTCCCTGGGCGACGGCCTGCGGCCGGGCTCCGTGGCCGACGCCAACGACGCCGCCCAGTTCGCCGAGCTCGACACGCTGGCCGAGCTGACGGAGCGGGCGTGGGCGTACGACGTCCAGGTCATGGTGGAGGGCCCCGGCCATATCCCGTTGCACCTGGTGCGGGAGAACGTGGAGCGCCAGCAGGAGCTGTGCAAGGGCGCCCCGTTCTACACGCTCGGCCCCCTCGTCACGGACATCGCCCCGGCGTACGACCACATCACCTCGGCCATCGGCGCCACCGAGATCGCCCGCTACGGCACCGCGATGCTCTGCTACGTCACGCCCAAGGAGCACCTGGGCCTGCCGAACCGGGACGACGTGAAGACGGGTGTGATCACCTACAAGATCGCCGCGCACGCCGCCGACGTCGCCAAGGGCCACCCCGGCGCCCGCGACCGCGACGACGCCCTGTCCAAGGCGCGCTTCGAGTTCCGCTGGCGCGACCAGTTCGGCCTCGGCCTGGACCCGCAGCTCGCCGAGGAGTACCACGACGAGACGCTGCCGGCCGAGCCCGCCAAGACCGCCCACTTCTGCTCGATGTGCGGGCCGAAGTTCTGCTCCATGCGCATCAGCCAGGACATCCGCAGCGAATTCGGCGGCGCGTCCGAGCAGGCGCGGATCGCCGAGGCCGGCATGGCCGCCAAGTCCGCGGAGTTCCGGGCCGCCGGCGGGTCCGTGTACCTGCCCGAGCCGAGTCTGCGCCGGCCCGAGGGGGACGCGGTGCTCGCGAGGGACTGAGCGGCCCGTGCCGCGGCGCGGGGGCCAGGGTGCCGGCCTTGAGCACCTCCCCCGCGCGCGGCGCGAGCCTGCCCTCGCCGGTCGGCCTGCCCTGGGCGCGCTCCCGGCTGGCGTGGCCCCGACCGCGGTCGCCCCCAGCATCTCCCCCCCTCGCCGCACGTGCCGCTGCGGGCCGGGCGGCTCGAGTGACGAGGTCCGGCCGTGCCTCCTGCACAGGTGTCCGCAGACGGGGCTGCGTCCCCGGGCGTCGCGTTCCGGCTCCGGATGTCCGGGGCCGCTCCTAGGCTCGGGTGCATGAGCGCGCACCACGCCGACGACGGCCTCCCCGCCCCCGTCTCCACCCCCGCCGAGGATCCACCGGCCGACGGGCGACAGGCACCGCCGAGTGGCGTCGTCGTGGGTGAGGACGGGCGGGCCCGCCCGCCGTGGGCGGCACGGGATCCGCTGCTGCGGGAGTACTACGACACGGAGTGGGGCCTGCCCGTCACGGACGAGCGGGGCCTGTTCGAGCGCCTCGTGCTCGAGGCGTTCCAGTCGGGCCTGAGCTGGCGGACCGTCCTGGCCAAGCGGCCCCGGTTCTGGGAGGTGTTCGCGGGCTTCGACGCGGACGCCGTCGCGGCGTTCGGGGACGCGGAAGTCGAGGCGTTGCTGTCAGACCCCGGCATCATCCGGAACCGGCGCAAGATCGAGGCCGCGATCGCGAACGCGAGGGCCGTCGTCGGGATGCGCGGCGAGCGGTTCGCCCCGCTGCACCCGGGCGCCCCCGGCGCGGGCCCGGCCTGGCACGGCGACGGCGACCGGCCGGCCCGCGGTCTGCCGGGGCTGGTCTGGGCGCACCAGCCTGCCGCGACCCCACGGCCGGAGACGGTGGCCCAGGTCCCCTCGACCTCGGACGAGTCGCGCGCGCTCGCGAGGGCGCTGAAGGCGCACGGCTGCCGATTCGTGGGGCCGACCACGTGCTTCGCCCTGCTGGAGGCCGCCGGGATCGTGGACACCCACCTTCTCGGCTCGTGGCGAAGAGGGGCGTCCGGGATCTGGGAGTGAGCGGGGGCCTCCGGCAGGATGGGGAGCTCAACGCAGGACGTCCACACGAAAGGGTGACGACTGATGACCACCACCTCCGCCTCTCAGGGCTACCGCACGATCAACCCGGCCACCGGGGAGCTGCTGAAGTCCTTCGACAACGCCACGGATCAGCAGATCGCCGACGCCCTCGACGCCTCGCAGGCCGCCTACGAGCAGTGGTCCCGGAAGTCGGTGGCCGAGCGCGCCGCCGTCGTGAAGCGGATCTCCGAGCTGCTGGCCGAGCGGTCCAAGGACATCGCCGCGGTGATCACCACGGAGATGGGCAAGTCCCTCGGCGCGGCGGTCGGCGAGGTGCGCTACGGCGCCCAGATCTTCGGGTACTACGCGGACGAGGCCGAGGAGCTGCTCGCGGACCAGCCGATCAAGCAGTTCTCCGGGCAGGAGGCGTTCGTCCAGCGGCTGCCGCTCGGCCCGCTGCTGGGGATCATGCCGTGGAACTTCCCGGTGTACCAGGTGGCCCGTTTCGTGGCGCCGAACCTCGTGCTCGGCAACACCATCCTGCTCAAGCACGCCGAGATCAACCCGCAGGTGGCGCAGCTGCTGGAAGAGCTCTTCACCGAGGCCGGACTGCCGGAGGGCGTGTACCAGAACGTGTTCGCCACCCACGACCAGATCTCCACGATCATCGCCGATCCGCGCGTGCAGGGCGTGTCCCTCACCGGTTCGGAGCGGGCCGGCGCCGCCGTCGCCGAGCAGGCCGGCCGGCACCTCAAGAAGGTCGTCCTCGAGCTCGGCGGCTCCGATCCGTACATCGTGCTCTCCGCGCCGGACGCCCGCGCCGCCGCCCGCGACGCACTGGCCACCCGGATGGGCAACTGGGGCCAGGCCTGCAACTCGAACAAGCGCATGATCGTCATGGAGGACCTCTACGACGACTTCGTGGACGAGCTGGTCCAGCGCTCCTCGGAGATGAAGCCCGGCGACCCGACCTCGCGCGACGCCGACGTCTACGGCCCGCTGTCCTCCGAGTCCGCGGCCGACGGGCTCGCCGAGCAGATCGCCGAGGCCAAGCAGGCCGGCGCCACCGTCCACGTGGGCGGCGAGCGCACCTCCGGCCCCGAGGGCGAGGGCTTCTACGTCTCCCCGGCCGTGATCACGGACGTGGACCAGGAGAACCCCGCCTACACGCAGGAGCTGTTCGGCATGGCCTCCGTGGTCTACAAGGTGTCCTCCGCCGAGGAGGCCGTGGCGCTGGCCAACGACTCCCAGTACGGTCTCGGCGGCGCCGTGTTCTCCACGGACCTGGACGAGGCCAAGCGCGTGGCCGACCAGCTCGAGGTGGGCATGGCGAACGTGAACCTCGCCTCCGCCGCCGGCGCGAATCTGCCCTTCGGCGGCGTGAAGCGCTCGGGCTTCGGCCGCGAGCTCGGCCCCCTGGCCCTGGACGAGTTCGCCAACAAGCGCCTGTACGCGGTGCAGGGCCCCCTGGAGGGCTGACCCGGGGCCGGGTCGGCCGGGCGGGTCTCCCGCTCCGGCCGGCCCGTCGGCCCCTCAGCCGCGCAGCGGGACGGTCGCCAGCACCTCGTGCAGCGGCCCGCCGGACCGGCCCTCGCCGAGCCGGGACGCCACGACCTCGACCTCGTCCGCGGTCCACTCCGGCCCGCGGTACACGGCGAGCGCGTGCACGGCCTCGGCCAGCAGGACGGTGGCCGGCGCCGGCGGACGGGGCTCGCCCCGCCTCCGACCCCGAGGTCGGGGCGCGGCGCCCGAGGCCCGCGCCACGGTGAGGTGGGCGCGCCGGCGGTCCCGGCCGTCGTCGTCGGCGAGCCAGGGCTCCGCCAGGAGCGCGCCGAGCTCCCGGACCTGCCCACCCACCCCCACCCAGAGCGTGCGGTGCGAGAACTCCCCCGCTCCGGCCAGGTGCAGGTCCAGCGGGCCATGTCCCGCCGCGATGCGGCCGGCGTCGGCGACGACGTCGTCCACGGCGCCGGCGGGCACCTCCGGGTGGAACGCCAGCGTCAGGTGCCGCTGCTCCGGCTCGGTCCAGCGCAGCGCGCGTCCGGCCCGGTCCCGGACGCCGTCGAGGGCCGGCTCGAGGTGGTCGAGCACGGCCCTCGGCGGACGGATCGCGAGGAAGAGCCTCACGCCTGCGCGCGCGGATCCGTGGCGGCTGCGGTCGAGCCCCCGGCGGCGTCCCGCGTCATGGCGGCCGGGGCCACGTCCGGGTGCGGCTCGCGGCCGGCCACGATGTCGATCGCGCCGGTGAACTCGGCGTCGATCCGCCGCTGCACCCGGCGCGAGCGCTGGGTCACGAGGGACACCACCACACCCATCACGAAGGCGGCGACGAAGCCCGGCAGCAGCTCGTACAGGCCGAACCACTCCCACGTCTCGGCACTGGCCTCGGACCACACCCAGGCGACGGCGGCGCCGGTGACCATGGCGGCCATCGCCCCCCACGAGGTGAACCGCGGCCAGTACAGGGCAAGCAGGATCACGGGGCCGAAGGCGGCGCCGAAGCCGGCCCACGCGAAGGAGACGAGCTCGAGCACGGAGGAGTCCGGGTTGAGGGCGAGCAGACCCGCCACGAGCGCCACCACCAGCACGCCGATGCGGCCGAGCCACAGGGTGAACGTCGGGGAACCGGTGCGCCCGCGCAGCATGTAGAGGTCCTCCACCAGGGCGGAGGAGCACACGATCAGCTGCGAGGAGAGCGTGGACATGATCGCGGCGAGGACGGCGGCCAGCACCAGGCCGGCCACGAACGGGTGGAACATGATCGAGGCCAGCACGAGGAACACGGTCTCCGGGTCCTCGAGCGTGGTGCCGGGGTTGGCCTGGAAGTAGGCGATGCCCACGAGGGCCACCATCACGGCGCCGAACACGGACAGCGCCATCCAGCCGATGCCGACGCGCCGGGCGACGGCCGCGTCGTGCGGGGTGCGCAGGGCCATGAAGCGGACGATGATGTGCGGCTGGCCGAAGTAGCCCAGGCCCCAGGCGAGGGAGGACAGGACGCCGATCAGCGTCGCGTTCTCGAACATCGAGAAGTGGTTCACTCCGCCGCCGGCGGCGTCGGCGGCGCGGATGCCCTCGACGACGGCGTCCCAGCCTCCCATGGTCAGGATCACGACGATGGGTACGGCCAGCAGCGAGAGGAACATGAGGACGCCCTGGGCCACATCCGTCAGCGAGGCGCCGAGGAAGCCGCCGAACAGGGTGTAGAGCACCGTGATGCCCGCGACCACGAGCATGCCGGTGAGGTAGTTGATGCTGATGCCCTGGGCGTAGAAGGACTCGGGGCCGAAGGTCGACTCGACGAACTTGCCGCCGGCCACCATGCCCGAGGAGACGTAGAAGGTGAAGAACACGAGGATGATCAGGCCGGCCACGATCCGCAGGATGTGCGTGCGGTCCTTGAACCGGTTCTCGAGGAAGGACGGGATCGTGATCGAGTTCCCGGCCACCTCGGTGTAGGAGCGCAGGCGGGGGGCGACCACGCGCCAGTTCACCCACGCGCCCACGGTCAGGCCGACCGCCATCCAGCCCTCGACCAGGCCCGCGGCGTAGATCGCGCCGGGCAGGCCCATCAGGAGCCAGCCGGACATGTCGGACGCACCCGCGGAGAGCGCCGCGACGGACGGCTTCATGTCGCGTCCGGCGAGCATGTAGTCGTCGAGGTCGGTGTTCTTGCGGGAGGCGTACAGGCCGATCGCGATCATCGCGAGGAAATAGAGGCCGATCGCCGCCAACAGGAAGACGGTGTTCGTGTCCATGGGCTCCAGAGAATCACATCCGGACTCTCAGCCCCAGTCCCAGGTCCGTCCCAGATTCGCCCCGTCCGGGTCGGCCCGGGCCCCCGCGCGCCTAGGATGGAGGCCGTCATGACGCAGACTCCCCCGCCCTCCACGCCCGCCGCGCAGCCGTCGGCGACGCCCCACGACGCCGTCGCGATCACGTTCCCCGAACACCTGCCGGTGGCGGAGCGTCGCGAGGAGATCATGGCCGCGATCCGCGACCATCAGGTGGTGATCGTCGCGGGCGAGACCGGCTCGGGCAAGACCACGCAGCTGCCGAAGATGTGCCTGGCCCTCGGGCTCGGGGAGGCCGGCTCGATCGGCCACACCCAGCCCCGGCGCATCGCCGCCCGCTCCGTGGCCGAGCGCATCGCGCAGGAGCTGGGCGAGGAGATCGGGCAGACGGTCGGCTACCAGGTCCGCTTCACGGCGCAGACCTCGAAGGCGACCCGGGTCAAGGTCATGACGGACGGCATCCTGCTGGCCGAGATCCCCCATGACCCGCAGCTGCGCCGCTACTCCGTGATCATCGTGGACGAGGCCCACGAGCGCAGCCTCAACATCGACTTCCTCCTGGGCTACCTGCGCAACCTGCTGCCCCAGCGCCCGGACCTGAAGGTGATCATCACCTCGGCCACCATCGACCCGGAGCGCTTCGCCCGACACTTCGGCCGGCCGCTGGCCGAGGGCGAGGACCATGCGGACGCGGTGGAGGCCGACGACGGCGGCCGCGTGGTCCCGGCGCCGATCATCGAGGTCTCGGGGCGCACCTACCCCGTCGAGATCCGCTACCGGCCGCTGACCGACGAGCCCTCCCCCGACGACCCCGAGGACGATGCGGACGACGCCGCCGAGACCCGCGACCCCCTCGACGCGATCGGCGACGCCGTCCTCGAGCTGGCCTCCGAGCCGCCGGGCGACATCCTCGTGTTCCTGCCGGGCGAGCGGGAGATCCGCGAGGCCGCGGACCACCTGACCGGCGTCGTCGCCGGCACCACGCGCCTGGCCGGCACGGAGATCCTGCCGCTGTTCGGCCGCCTGTCCATGGCGGAGCAGCACCGCGTGTTCGGCCGCGCCGGGGCCGGGGTGCGCCGGCGGATCGTGCTGGCCACGAACGTCGCCGAGACCTCCCTGACCGTGCCGGGCATCAAGTACGTGATCGACACGGGCACCGCGCGCATCTCGCGGTACTCGCACCGCACCAAGGTGCAGCGCCTGCCGATCGAGCGTGTCTCCCAGGCCAGCGCGAACCAGCGCTCGGGCCGGTCCGGCCGCACCTCGGACGGCATCGCGATCCGCCTGTACTCGGAGGAGGACTACCTCTCCCGCCCCGAGTTCACGGACCCGGAGATCCTGCGCACCTCCCTGGCCTCGGTGATCCTGCAGATGCTGTCCCTCGGTGTGGCCCGCACCCCGGGCGACGTCAAGGAGTTCCCCTTCGTCCAGCCCCCGGACGGCCGTCAGGTCACCGACGGCGCCACCACGCTCACCGAGCTCGGGGCGCTCGAGGCCGGCGGCGCCCGCGCGGGCACCATCACCCGGGTCGGACGCCGCCTGGCCCGTCTGCCGGTGGACCCCCGGCTGGGCCGCATGATCCTCGAGGCCGGTGAGCGCGGCTGCGTCCGGGAGGTCATGGTGATCGCCGCGGCCCTGACCATCCAGGACCCCCGCGAGCGCCCCACGGAGCAGCGTGAGGCCGCGGACGAGCTGCACCGCCGGTTCGCGGACGAGAACTCGGACTTCTCCGCGATCCTGAACCTGTGGGCCTACCTGCGCGAACGGCAGCAGGAGCTCTCCGGCTCCCAGTTCCGGAAGCTGTGCCGCCGCGAGCACATCAACTGGCTGCGCGTGCAGGAGTGGCAGGACCTGGTGCGCCAGCTGCGCCAGCTCGCCAAGGACGTGGGCCTCACCGTCGAGGCCGGACCCGTGGACCCGGTGGGCCGGCACGAGGCGGTGCACAAGTCCCTGCTCACCGGCCTGCTCGCGCAGATCGGCGCCTACGACGAGCGCCGTCGCGAGTACGCGGGCGCCCGCGGCACCCGTTTCGCCGTGTTCCCCGGCTCCGCCCTGTTCAAGAAGCGCCACCCGTTCGTCATGGCCGCCGAGCTCGTGGAGACCTCACGGCTGTGGGCGCGCACGGTGGCCCGGATCGAGCCGGAGTGGGCCGAGGAGGTCGCCGGCCACCTCGTCAAGCGGGCCTACAACGAGCCGCACTGGTCGCGGCGGGCGGGCTCCGTCGTCGCGCGCGAGAAGGTGACGCTGTTCGGCGTCACCCTGATCCCGGACCGCTCGGTCCGGTACGGCCGCATCGACCCGGAGCTCTCCCGCGAGCTGTTCATCCGGCACGCCCTCGTGGAGGGCGACTGGCGCACGC
This sequence comes from Micrococcus sp. GbtcB5, assembly GCF_019091605.1. Classification (NCBI taxonomy): domain Bacteria; kingdom Bacillati; phylum Actinomycetota; class Actinomycetes; order Micrococcales; family Micrococcaceae; genus Micrococcus; species Micrococcus sp. GbtcB5. Next base: position 85,275 of record NZ_JAGXJK010000001.1, on the reverse strand, counting down.
GCCACCGGTTCTTCGCCCGCAACCGGGCCGCGCTCGAGGAGGTCGACGCCCTCGAGACGCGCCTGCGCCGCCGCGACCTGCGGATCGGGGACGAGGACCTGTTCGCCTTCTACGACGCGCGGATCCCGGCGAACGTCGTCTCCGAGCGGCACTTCGACGCGTGGTGGAAGAAGGCGCGCCAGGAGCAGCCGGACCTGCTGGACCTCGACGTCGCCGCCCTGCTCACCGCCGACGCCGAGGACCTGGACACCGACGCGTTCCCCACCACGTTCTCGTATCCGATGCCCGGCGGCGACGTGGAGCTCGACCTCGAGTACACGTTCGACCCGACCGGCGCGGCCGGCACCGACGGCGTGACCGTGGCCGTGCCGATCCTGCTGCTCAACCAGGTCTCCCCCGGTCCCTTCGCATGGCTGGTCCCCGGCCTGCGGGTCGAGCTCGTCACCGCCCTCATCAAGGCGTTGCCCAAGGCGGTGCGCAAGAACCTCGTGCCCGCCCCGGACGTGGCCCAGCAGCTCGTGGCGGACCTCGAGGCCCACGCCGACCCGCTGCGGGACGAGCTGCCGGAGGCGCTGTCCGCGGCCGTGCGTCGGGTGCGCGGCGTGGTGGTGGAGCCCGGACTGTGGGCCCCGGACGCGGTGCCCCTGCACCTGCGGATGGACTACCGCGTCGTGGACGCCCGCGGCGCCGTGATGGGCGCCGGCCAGGACCTGCCCGCGCTGCAGGCCCGGCTCGCGCAGGCCAACCGCTCCGCGATCGCCGCCCGGCTCGCCGGCACCGACGACCCCGCCTCGGCCCGGCCGGGGCCGCGCGGCACGGGCCGCGGCGGCCGGGCCCAGGCCGACGCGCGGGCCGGGGCCGAGGGACGCCGTCGCCCGGAGGGCCCCGGGCGGTCCGGCGCGACGCCGGCCTTCGAGGAGCGGCACAGGCTGACCTCGTGGAGCATCGGCACGGTGCCGAAGACCGTCTCCACCGCGGCCGGGGCGCGCGGCCCCGCCATCACGGGCTACCCGAGCCTGGTGCCCGAGACCACGCCCGACGGCGGCCCCGCGGCCGGCCTGACCGTGGCCCGGTCCGCGGAGGACCAGGCGGCCTGGCACCGGGCCGGGGTGATCCGGCTGCTGCTGGCCACCCTGCCCAGCCCCCAGCGCTACGTGCTGGACCACCTGGACAACAGGGAGAAGCTCACCTTCACCCAGAACCCGCACGGCTCGGTGGACTCCCTCGTCGCGGACTGCACCCAGGCCGCCGTGGACCGTCTCGTCGGGGACGAGCTGCCGTTCGACGAGGCCGCGTTCCGCGCCCTGTTCGACCGGGTGCGGGCCGACCTGATCGACACGGTCTTCGCCGTCACGTCCCTGGTGGAGCAGGTGCTCTCCCGGGCCGCGCAGGTGCGACGCCGGCTCAAGGGCTCGGTCTCGCTCGCCCTCGCACCGGCGCTGTCGGACGTGAAGGCACACCTCGAGCAGCTCGTGTTCCCCGGCTTCGTGGCCGCCACGGGCTGGGAGCGGCTGCAGCACCTGCCGCGCTACCTGCAGGGCATGCTGACGCGCCTGGACCGGCTGGACGCCGGCGGCCACCTGCAGCGCGACGGGCAGCACATGGCGGTGGTGCAGGGGCTCGAGGACGAGTTCGACGCCGCGGTCGCGGCCCACCGCGCCCGGTTCGCGGGCACGCCCGTGCCCGCGGAGCTGGAGCGGGTGCGCTGGCTCATCGAGGAGCTGCGCGTCTCCTTCTTCGCCCAGGAGCTGGGCACGGCGGTCTCGGTCTCCGAGAAGCGGGTGCGTCAGGCGCTCGCCCGGGCCACGCGCGCCTGAGCCGGGCCCGGGCGGCGCGGGCCGTCAGTCCTGCGGGACGACCTCGCCGTGGCCCAGGTCCCGCAGGGCCGCGCGGAGGCGGGCGGCGGCGTCGTCCAGGTCCGCCGGATCGGGGGCGTTGTCCACGCGGGCCAGGTCGAAGTCGGCGAGCGAGGTGGAGGGCCACACGTGCACGTGCAGGTGCGGGATCTCATAGCCGGCGATCATGAGCCCCGCCCGGCGGGCGGAGAACGCCGCCACCTGCGCCTTGCCGATCTGCTGGGCGACCGTCGTCAGGTGCGTGACCAGCGCCGGGTCGACCTCCACCCATTCGTCCACCTCCGCACGGGGCACCACGAGCGCGTGCCCCGGCTGGAGCGGCGCGGCGGACAGGAACGCGACGCACGTCTGGTCCTGCCACACGAAGCGGGCGGGCAGCTCGCCGGCGATGATCCTGCTGAAGACGGTGGCCATGGGGGGTCCTCCTGGGGGTCGGCGGGGCGGGGCCCCGGGGCTCGTCAGTCCCGGCCGGACGCGCCGTCGGGCTCGGGGCCGACCGCGACGGCGTTGGACGGGTCCTGGACCCATGCTGACCACGAACCCGGGTAGAGCGCCACTCCGGGTCGCCCCGCGACGGCCAGGGTGAGCACGGCGTGCGCCGCGGTGATGCCCGAGCCGCAGTACACGGCCACGGGAGTGGCGTCGTCCACGCCGACGGCGTCGAACCGCTCCGCCAGCTCCGCGGCGGGCCGCAGGCGGCCGTCCTCGGCGATGCTCTCCGCCGTGGGCACGTTCCGCGCCCCGGGGATGTGCCCGGCCACGGGGTCGAAGGGCTCGACCTCCCCGCGGTACCGCTCGGCCGCCCGCGCGTCGAGGAGCAGACCGCCGGAGGCCATCGCCTCGGCGCCGGCCGTGTCCACGACGGGCATCCGGCCCCACGACGGCCGGGCGGTGCCGGGCACCGGGATGACCTCGCCGGGCTGCAGGGGCAGGCCCGCGGCGCGCCACGCCTCGAGGCCGCCGTCCAGGAGCATGGAGTCCCGCAGCCCCGCGTGGCGCAGCAGCCACCAGGCGCGCGCGGCGGACAGGCCGTGGTCGTCGTCGTAGACCACGATGGTGTCGCCCTCGTCGATCCCCCACATCCGCACGGTCTCCGCGAACTGGCGCGCGTCCGGCAGGGGGTGGCGCCCCGCCGCCGGACCGGCGTGGCCGGCGAGCTGGCTGGGCAGGGAGACGTAGACGGCGCCCGGCAGATGGCCCTGGAGATAGGCGGCGTGGTCGGGCCCGCCCGCCGTGGCCCGGAACCGGACGTCGAGCAGGATCACCCGGTTCGGGCGGCATCGGCCCGGCTGGGCGTAGGCCGGGCCCTCGGGCACCGGCGGCAGGTCCTCGACGGGGGCCAGGCCGAGCCAGCCGGCCAGCACGTCCACCGTCACCAGGGTGGGCGGCTCGGCGGCCTCGGGGTCGACGCCGTCGGTGTCCGCGTCCGGGTCGCCGCCGGCGTCATGGGACGAGGACGGGGCCGCCGTGGGCGCCGGGACGACGCGGGCCTGCCCCTCGTCGACGACGATCAGCGGGTCGGGTCGATCGGGGGCGGCGCCGTCGCGGTCCGGGACAGGGGATGGGTCCGGGGTCTCGCTGTGCACCCGGACACCTTACTCCACGCCCCCTTCGGCGTCGCTGATAACCTGGAGGATGGCCCGCGCGGACCTGTTCCGGACCGCGCGGAGGAGGCGGCAGCCGCCGCAGAAGGAGTCGTGAGCACCGTGAGCGCCCCCGAGCCCAGCCCCCGTGCCGCCCGTCCCCGGGCGACCCGGCAGAAGGCCGCCGTCGACCGAGCCCTGGACCGCATCCCGGACTTCGTGAGCGCGCAGGAGCTCCATGCCCGCCTCCAGGACCAGGGCGAACGCGTCTCGCTGGCCACCGTGTACCGGACCCTGCAGCAGCAGCTCGACGACGGGCTCGTGGACATGCTCCGCCGCGACGACGGCGAGACCGTGTACCGCCGGTGCGAGGACGAGGGCCACCATCACCACCTGGTGTGCCGGATCTGCTGGACCACCGTCGAGGTCACCGCCCCCCACGTCGAGGCGTGGGCCACCGCCGTCGCCGCGGAGCACGGCTTCACGGACGCGGACCACACGGTGGAGATCACCGGTGTCTGCGCCCGCTGCCGGACCGAGGGGCGCACCCGCGGGGCCTGACCATGACCATGGGCCGGGCCCCGGTCAGTGGCGGCGGCCGCCCGCGGGGTCGTCCAGGAAGTCCGCCGCGTCCTCGACCGCCGTGGAGGGCCCGTGCAGGGCGCCCCGGCCGTACGCGATGTCCAGGTTCTCGACCGTGAGCACGTCCCGCGGCGGGCCGGAGGCCACGACTCGCCCGCCCATCAGGACCACGTGGTCCGCCTCCGCGGCCTCGTCGAGATCGTGGGTCGTGTAGACCACGGACACCCCGCGCGTCGGCTCCTCGTGGAGGAGGTCGTCGATCGTGCGGGCGGAGACGATGTCGAGGCCCGTCATCGGCTCGTCCAGCAGCAGCACGTCGTGGTCCTGGGCGAGGCCCTGGGCCACGTAGGCGCGCTGGCGCTGGCCGCCGGAGAGCTGGTCGAGGTGCCGCCGCGCCAGGTCCGCGACCTGCATGCGCTCCATGGCGGCCCGCACGATGTCCCGGTCCTCCCTCCGGAACCGACGGAACCATCCGAGCGTGGGGTATCGGCCCATCCCGACGACGTCGCGCACCGTCACCGGCACGCCCTGGGGCACGCCGATGGACTGCATCACGAAGGAGGTGCGCTGCGAGCGCCGCCGCGGGTCCTCACCGAGCACCTCCAGCGCACCGGAGGCCGGGTCGCTCAGGCCCGCCAGGGCGGTCAGCAGCGTGGACTTGCCGGAGCCGTTGGGCCCGATCACCGCGATCAGCCGCCGGGCCGGCAGGGTGAAGTCGGAGGGTCGGACGGCCACGTGCGAGCCGTGGCGCAGTTCGAGCGCCCGGGCGACCGCGAGGGGAGGCGTGGTCGCCGCGGCGCCCGCGGGGAAGGACGCGTTCATCGGGGGGCCTCCGCTCCGGGCAGGGCCACGACCGGCGCCTCCTGCTCACGCTGCGCGCGCGAGCGCACGTGCCGGCCCAGGAGCGCCAGCACGGCGGCGCGGACGGCGAGCACCACGAAGAACAGCAGGATCGGCATGAGCGCCATGGTGGCCGAACCCGCCGTGCCCAGCCGGTAGCTGAGGGTGAGCCCGGTGACGACGCACGCCGCGCCGATCACGACGGAGACGAGCATCATCTGGGGCACGCTGCGCGTCAGCAGCGCCGCCGTCGCGGGCGGTCCCACGAGGAGGCCGAACACGAGCACCGTGCCCACCGCCTGGAACGAACCGATCACGGCCGCGCCGATCATCACCAGCAGCAGCGTGTGCGTCAGCCCCGGTCGCATGCCCAGCGAGCGCGCCTTGACCTCGGAGAAGCTCAGTGCCAGCAGGGGCCGGTAGAGCAGCAGGGCCAGGGCGATCACCACGACGGCGATGACCGCCTGGGTCACGATGCCGTCCACGCTGACCCCCAGCACATCGCCGAACAGGATCGACGTGAGCGATCCCGTGTAGGAGTCCGACTTGGAGATGATCACCACGCCCAGGGCCATCATCCCCACGAAGAGCAGGCCGATGGCGGTGTCCTCCTTGAGGGTGGTGGCCCGGTGCACCAGCGAGATGCCCGCCATCATGACGACGGCGGCCACCGCCGCACCGAGGTGGGGGCTGCCACCGGTGACGACCGCCAGGGCGATGCCCGGCAGGACACCGTGCACGAACGCGTCCCCGAAGAAGCTCATCCCGCGCAGCACCAGCCACGTGCCCACGACCGAGCACATCACCACGGCGATGAGTCCGCCGACGAGGGCGCGCTGCTGGAATCCCATCTGGAAGGGCTCGAGCAGCCAGTCCATCCTCAGCCCTCCAGCGCGTCGGCGAGGGTGCGGGCGTTGAGGAGCATGGCCTCGGCGTAGTCCGCCTCCGGGGTGTCCTTCGGGCCGACGCCGCCCTCGTAGACCTCGATGACCGGCAGGTCGCCGGCCTCCTCGGCCACGGTGTCCACGAGGCTGTTGCGCGCGCCCACGGACGTGATCACGGCGTCTGCGCCGCCGTCGCGGATGGACCGGGCGAGCTCGGCGATCTCCTGGGAGGAGGGCTCGCCGTCGGTGGAGCCGCCCGGGACGACGACGCCGGACACGGTGAAGTCGTAGGCCTCGCTGAAGTAGCCGTAGGCGTCGTGGTCCGTGACCAGCGTGCGGCGGTCCTCCGGGACCCCGGCGAGGATCTCCCGGACCTGCGTGTCCGTCTGCTCGAGCTCCCCGCGCACGGTCGCGCCGCACTCGGCGAACCTCTCGTCACCCCGCTCCTGGGCGAGCGTGTCGCCCATCAGCTCGGCGGCCCTCGCCATGCGGGCGACGTCCATCCAGACGTGCGGGTCCTCGGACCCGTGGTCATGGCCCTCGTGGCCCGCCCCCTCCTCGGCGTGGTCATGGCCGCCGAAGGGCAGCGGATCCAGCTGGGGCGCCACCTCGACGACGGTCGCGCCGTCCGCCTCGGCGTTGGCGAGGGCGGACTCCATGCCGCCCTCGAGGCCGAGGCCGTTGGAGAACACGAGGCCGGAGGAGACCATGTCCTTCACCTGCGCGGACGAGGCGGAGAAGTCGTGCGGATCATCCCCCGGGCCCATCACCGTGACGCTGCGGGCGTCGGCGCACGCGACCACGCGGTCGAGCACGGAGCCGAGCTGCGTCGTCGTGGCGACGGCCACGGGCGCGCCCGCGGCCGAGCCGGACCCGGCGGCAGCAGAGGCGCCCGCGGCCTGCTCGCCCGCGGAGTCGCCGCTGGTCCCGCCGCACGCGGCGAGGCTCAGGGTGAGCGCGGTGAGGGCCCCGGTCAGGGCGGGCAGACGACGGCGGCGGAGCATGGGGCGACCTCGTTCGTGTCGGGAGGATGTGTGAAATCGGTTCTCAACAGTAGCACCGCGCCGCCCGCGCGACGCTCATGCGGGCCGGAACCGACGTGGCGACTGCGTCACGTCGTTGATCTCCCCGACGAGCTCCTCGAGCACGTCCTCGAGGAAGAGGATGCCCGCGGTCTCGCCCTCGGGCGTGATGACCCGGGCGAGGTGGGAGCCCGTGCGCTGCATGAGCGCGAGTGCGTCCTCGACCTCGTCCTCGAGCCGCACGTTGGCCAGCGAGCGCACGCGCGTGAGCGGGATCGGCTCGTCGTACCCCGACGGGCCCACGGTGAGGACGTCCTTCAGGTGCAGGTAGCCGGTGTAGCCGCCGTCGGGGTCCTCGACCACGAACCGGGAGAAGCCCACGCGGCCCACGGTCCACTCGAAGTCGTGCGGCGTGATCCCCTCGGGGACGGTGACGACCCGCTCGAGCGGCACCATCACGTCCCCGGCCCGGTGGTCCGAGAACTCGAGGGCCGAGTGCAGCACGCCGGACTCGTCCTCCAGGGTGCCCGAGCGGGTGGACTCGGCCACGATCGACTGCACCTCCTCGAGCGTGTAGGAGGAGGCCACCTCGTCCTTCGGCTCGATGCGCAGGGCGTGCAGCACGAGGTTGGCCGTCCAGTTCAGCGCGGCCACGACGGGATGCAGCAGCTTCGAGAGCCACACGAGCGGCTGGGCCAGCAGCATCACGGCGCGGTCCGCGAACGAGACGGCGGCGTTCTTGGGCACCATCTCGCCCAGGGTCACGTGCAGGAAGGTGACCACCAGCAGCGCGAGCACGAAGGCGGTCACGTCCGCCGCCGCGGACGGGACCCCGAGGGCGGCCATCGGGACGACGAGCAGGTGGTGCAGCGCCGGCTCGGACACGTTGAGGATGAGCAGGGAGCACACCGTGATGCCGAGCTGGCAGACGGCCAGCATCTGGGAGACGTGCTCCATCGCGTAGAGCGCCACCTGGGCCTGGCGGGAGCCGGCCTCGGCCCTCGGCTCGATCTGCGCCCGACGGGCGCCCATGACGGCGAACTCGCCCGCCACGAAGAAGGCGTTGGCGGCCAACAGGACCACCAGCCACAGCAGTCCGACGACGTCCCCGTTCATGCGCGCGTCTCCTCGTCCTCAGCGGCCGGGTCGAAGCGCACGCGCTCGATGCGGCGGCCGTCCATCCGCTCGACCGTCAGGGTGCCGCCGTCCACATCCACCACGTCCCCGACCTCCGCCAGGCGCCCCAGTCGGGCCAGGATGTACCCGCCGACGGTCTCGTAGGCCCCGTCCTCCGGCACCACGAGGCCCGGGATCTGGGTCCGCACCTCGTCGGGCCGCAGCTCCGCCGGGAAGTACCAGCGGCCGGAGGCCGTCTGCAGGACCCCCGGGGTGACTCGGTCGTGCTCGTCCGCGACCTCGCCGACGATCTCCTCCACCACGTCCTCGAGCGTGACCACCCCGGCGGTGCCCCCGTACTCGTCCACGACGACGGCCATCTGCAGGTTCGCGTCGCGCAGCTCGGCCAGCAGCTGGTCCAGGTGCACGGTCTCCGGCACGCGGATGACCTCCGTCATCAGCGCACCGGCCTCGAGGTCGGCGCGGCGCTCCCGCGGCACGGCCACGACCTTCTTCACGTGCACCACGCCGCGGATGTCGTCCGAGGAGTCGCCGATCACGGGGAACCGGGAGTAGCCGGTGCTGCGGGCCAGGTCCAGGACCTCGGGCAGAGCCTGGTCCTCCCTCACCGTCTCCACGCGGATGCGCGGGGTCATCACGTCCGCGGCGGTGCGGTCCGCGAAGCGCAGCGTCCGGTCCAGGAACGTGGCGGTCTGCGCGTCGAGCGTGCCCAGCTGCGCCGAGCGGCGGACCAGCGAGGAGAGCTCCTCGGGGCTGCGGGCGCCGGAGATCTCCTCCTTGGCCTCGATGCCCACGCGGGCCAGCACGCCGTTGGAGAACCCGTTCAGGACCAGGATCGCCGGCTTGAACACCGTGCTGAACACGAGCTGGGGCCGGGCGAGTGCGCGGCCGATCGCCATGGGCTCGGCGATGGACAGGTTCTTGGGGATCAGCTCGCCGAGGAGCATCGAGAGCAGGGTCGCCACGACCATCGCGACGACGAGCGAGACGGTGCCCACCACGCCGGCCGGCAGCCCCACCTGGAGCAGCAGCGGGTCGATGAGCCGGCTGATCGCCGGGTCCATCACGTATCCGGTGAGCAGTGTGGTCAGGGTGATGCCCAGCTGGCACGCGGAGAGCTGGGTCGAGAGTGACTTGAGACAGCGCAGCAGGGGCTCGGCGCCGCGGTCACCCGCGTCCACCATCCGCTGCACGGTCGGCACGTCGATCGCGATCATGGCGAACTCGACGGCCACGAAGAACCCGGTGCCCACGATCAGGACCAGGCCGAGGATCAGCAGGAGCCACTCCACCCGACCTCACCCCCTCGACGGCGGGCCGGGCGGCGGTGCGGGGCACCGGGACTGGAAGGCTCCGATCCGGCCGCGTCCGCGTGGGCGGACGAGCGGTCTGGCACACAGGTGTCAGGGTGATCCATAGTCCGCCCAGTATAGGGGCGTCAGGCCCCGGCGGAACGAGCAGGGGCATGCGGCCGCCTCACCACGACGAGGCGACCGGCCGGCCCTCCTCGTAGCCCGCCGCGGACTGCAGGCCGACGACGGCGCGCTCACGGAACTCCGCCAGGTCGTGGGCGCCGGCGTAGGTCAGCGACGAGCGCACACCGGACGTGATGGTGTCCAGCAGGTCCTCCACCGAGGGGCGGCGCGGGTCCACGTACATGCGCGAGGAGGAGATGCCCTCCTCGAACATCGCCTTGCGGGCCTTGGTGAAGGCGTCCTCGTGGCGGGTGCGGTGCTGGACCGCGCGGGCCGAGGCCATGCCGAAGCTCTCCTTGTACCGCCGACCGTCCGGACCGTGCACGAGGTCGCCCGGAGACTCGAGCGTCCCCGCGAACCACGAGCCGATCATCACCGAGCTGGCTCCGGCGGCCAGCGCGAGCGCCACGTCCCGCGGGTGCTTCACCCCGCCGTCCGCCCACACGCGTGCCCCGAGCTCGCGGGCCGCGGCGGCGCACTCCAGGACCGCCGAGAACTGGGGCCGGCCCACCGCGGTCTGCATGCGCGTGGTGCACATCGCGCCCGGTCCCACGCCCACCTTGACGATGTCCGCGCCGGCCGCGACCAGGTCCCGGACGCCGTCGCCGGAGACGACGTTGCCGGCCACCACGGGCACGCCGGGGTCGAGGGCCCGCACGGCGGCGAGCGCGTCCAGCATGGTCCGCTGATGACCGTGCGCGGTGTCCACGACGAGCACGTCGACGCCGGCCTCGACCAGGACGGCGGCCTTCTCCCCCACCGCCCCGTTGATGCCGACGGCGGCGCCGACGCGGAGCCGTCCGTCGTCGTCGAGACCGGGCGTGAACAAGGACGAGCGCAGCAGGCCCGCCGCGGTGACGACCCCGCGCAGCACGGGGGCGGCGGTGCCCACCGCCGGGTCCACGACGGGGGCCATCTCCTGGTGCGCGGCGTGCAGGCGCTCGAAGGCCGCCCGCAGCGCGTCCTTGTCCGGGGCGCCGTCCGTGCCGCCGAGCTCGGCGAGCGTGAGGGTCACCACCGGAGGGTGCATGACGGAGGCGGCCGAGGTGAAGCGGTCCACGTCCTCGCAGTCCTGGGGGCGGACCACGCCGAGCAGCCCGCCGTGCGCGTCCACCACGCAGACGGCCCCGTGGTTGCGGCGGTCCACGAGGTGGAGCAGGTCCAGCACCGTGTCCTGCGGGCCGACGGTCAGGGCGGTGTCCGCCACGGGGTGGGCCGCCTTCACCCGACGCACGACGTCCCGGATCACGTCCGCCGGGATGTCCTGCGGCAGGATCCCGAGACCGCCGCGCCGGGCCATGGTCTCGACCATCCGGCGCCCGGTGACGGCGGTCATGTTGGCGGAGACCAGGGGGATGGTGGCGCCCGTGCCGTCATCCGGGGCGATGTCCACGTCCATGCGACTGGCGACGTCCGAGTGTGAGGGCACGAGGAAGACGTCGTTGTACGTCAGGTCGACGGCCGGGTCGGTGAGGAAGCGCATGGCGTCAGTCTCCCAGACGAGGCGGACGCCGTGAGGCCCCCGCGCGTCCGCCGGGAGCGGAGTCGAGCCGAGGCCGCGGCATTCCGACCGGGGGCGTCGAAGAACTATGATGTCTCGAGGCGTTCCCGGCCCCACGCGCGCCGCGCGGGTGGCCCGGCGCAGCACATCGCATCCCAAGGCTCAGGAAGAGGCGTTACACAGTGCCAGAACTCACGTCGGACCGGCTCGCACAGGAGTTCCCGGGGAACGAACGGCTGGTGGCCGAGATCTACCGGAAGTACCGCGAGGACTCCGGTTCCGTGGACCGGCAGTGGGCACAGATCTTCGCCCGTCTCGAGGCCAGCGCCCCCGCCGCCGAGGCCGAGCCGAAGGCCGCCGCCAAGACCGAGCCGAAGACCGCCGCCAAGGCCGAGCCGAAGGCCACCGCCAAGGTGACCGAGCCGAAGGCGGCGACCGCCCCGGCCCGGGGTGCGCAGCCCAAGGAGACCTCGGTCAGCACCGGCCCCAAGCCCAAGAAGACCCCGGCGGCCCAGGCCGTGCCCTCCGAGCCCGCCGACACCGCCACCACCACCGCGGACGAGAAGCAGGAGAAGGCCACCGTCCTCAAGGGCATGGCCAAGGCCGTGGCCACGAACATGGACGCCTCCCTATCCATGCCCACCGCCACCACCGTGCGCGACCTGCCGGCCAAGGTGCTGATCGACAACCGCGTGGTCATCAACAGCCACCTGGCCCGCACCCGCGGCGGCAAGGTCTCCTTCACCCACTTCATCGGCTACGCCGTGGTCCGCGCGCTCGCGGCCATGCCCTCGATGAACGTGACCTACGAGGAGCGCGACGGCAAGCCCACCATGGTGGAGCCGGCCCACGTGAACTTCGGCCTGGCCATCGACCTGCCCCGCCCGGACGGCACCCGCGCGCTCGTGGTCCCCAACGTCAAGGCCGCCGAGACCCTCGACTTCCGCGGCTTCTGGAAGGCGTACGACGACCTCGTCCAGCGCGCCCGCAAGAACAAGCTGACGATGGACGACTACGCCGGCACCACGGTCTCCCTGACCAACCCGGGCGGTATCGGCACCGTGCACTCGGTGCCCCGCCTGTCCCAGGGCCAGGCCGCCATCATCGGCGTCGGCGCGCTGACCTATCCGGCCGCCTTCCAGGGCGCCGCCGAGTCCACGCTGCACGACCTGGCGATCTCCAAGACGATCACGCTGACCTCCACGTACGACCACCGCGTGATCCAGGGCGCCGGCTCCGGCGAGTTCCTGAAGATCGTGCACGGCCTCCTGCTGGGCGAGGACGGCTTCTACGACGAGGTCTTCCACTCCCTGCGCATCCCCTACGAGCCCGTCCGCTGGGCCCAGGACGTGCAGGTGAACCCGGAGGAGCAGATCGGCAAGGTCGCCCGCATCCAGCAGCTCATCCACGCGTACCGGGACCGCGGCCACCTGCTGGCCAACGTGGACCCGCTCGAGTACTCGATGGCCTACCACCCGGACCTCGACATCCGCGAGCACGGGCTGACCCTGTGGGACCTGGACCGCAAGTGGCCCACCGGCGGCTTCGGCGGGGCGGGCAGCCTGACGCTGCGCAAGATCCTCGGCGTGCTGCGTGACGCGTACTGCCGCACCATCGGCGTCGAGTACATGCACATCCAGGACCCGGCCGAGCGCGCCTGGTTCCAGGAGAAGCTCGAGCAGCCGTACGCCAAGCCCACCCGCGAGGAGCAGCTGCGCATCCTGGGCCGACTCAACGCCGCGGAGGCGTTCGAGACGTTCCTGCAGACCAAGTACATCGGCCAGAAGCGCTTCTCCCTGGAGGGCGGCGAGTCCCTCATCCCGCTGCTGGACGGCATCCTCGGCGACGCCGCCGACGCCGGGCTGGACGAGGTCGCCATCGGCATGGCGCACCGCGGTCGCCTGAACGTGCTGACCAACATCGCCGGCAAGACCTACAGCCAGGTCTTCCGCGAGTTCGAGGGGGCCACCCCGGGCGGCGCCTCGGGCTCGGGCGACGTGAAGTACCACATGGGCACCGAGGGCACCTTCGTGTCCGACGCCGGCAACAGCACCCGCGTGTACCTCGCCGCCAACCCCTCGCACCTGGAGGCCGTGGACCCGGTCCTCGAGGGCGTCGTGCGTGCCAAGCAGGACCGCCTCGATCTGGGTGGCCAGCGCCCGGACTCCTTCTCCGTGCTGCCGATCCTCGTGCACGGCGACGCGGCCTTCGCGGGCCAGGGCGTCGTGACCGAGGTCCTGCAGCTCTCGCAGCTGCCCGGCTACCGCACCGGCGGCACGATCCACGTGGTCGTGAACAACCAGGTGGGCTTCACCACGCCGCCGACCCAGGCGCGCTCCGCGGTGTACTCCACCGACGTGGCCAAGACCATCCAGGCCCCGATCTTCCACGTCAACGGCGACGAGCCGGAGTCCGTGGTGCACGTGGCCCAGCTCGCCTTCGAGTACCGCCAGCGGTTCAACAAGGACGTCGTCATCGACCTCGTCTGCTACCGCCGCCGCGGCCACAACGAGGGCGACGACCCGTCGATGACGCAGCCGCGCATGTACAACCTCATCGAGCAGAAGCGCTCCACCCGCAAGCTGTACGTCGAGTCCCTCGTGGGCCGCGGCGACATCACGCAGGAGGAGGCGGACAGCGCCCTGAAGGACTACCAGCAGCAGCTGGAGCGGGTCTTCGCGGAGACCCACGAGGACGCGCCCGCCTCCGGCGGGGAGGGCCTCCGCCCGGCCGAGGACCGGGACGCGGCCCCGGAGGCGCCGGCGTCCACGGCCATCTCGGCCGAGACGCTGCGGGCCATCGGGCAGGCGCACATCGACGTGCCCGAGGGCTTTACGGTCCACCCCAAGCTCGCGGCCCTGCTCGAGCGCCGCGCCAAGATGGCCGTCGACGGCGGCATCGACTGGGGCTTCGCCGAGCTGGCGGCCTTCGGCTCGCTGCTCATGGAGCGCGTGCCGGTCCGCCTGGCGGGCCAGGACTCCCAGCGCGGCACCTTCACGCAGCGCCACTCGGTGTTCCACGACCGGATCACCGGCGACACGTGGGCGCCGCTGAGGCACCTCTCCGAGGACCAGGCGAAGTTCTGGGTCTACAACTCGCTGCTGTCCGAGTACGCCGCCCTCGGCTTCGAGTACGGCTACTCCGTGGAGCGCTCCGACGCCCTCGTGCTGTGGGAGGCCCAGTTCGGCGACTTCGTGAACGGCGCGCAGACGATCATCGACGAGTTCATCTCCTCGGCCGATCAGAAGTGGTCGCAGACCTCGTCCGTGGTCCTGCTCCTCCCCCACGGCTACGAGGGACAGGGGCCGGACCACTCCTCCGCCCGCATCGAGCGCTTCCTGCAGATGTGCGCCGAGGACAACATGCGCGTGGTCAACCCCTCCACGGGCGCGAACCACTTCCACCTGCTGCGCGAGCACGCCTACGCCCGCCCGCGTCGGCCCCTCATCGTGTTCACCCCGAAGCAGCTGCTGCGCCTCAAGGCCGCCGCGAACTCGGTGGAGGACTTCACCGAGGGCGGCTTCCAGCCGGTCATCCCGGACGCCGGGGTGGACGCCAAGGACGTCACGCGCGTGCTGCTGGTCTCCGGCCGGCTGTACTACGACCTGCTCGCCCGCCGCCAGAAGTCCGGTGACACCTCCACTGCGATCGTGCGGGTGGAGCAGCTCTACCCGCTGCCGCTCGACGAGATCCGCACGGCGCTCCGCGCCTACCCGGTCGCCGACGTCACCTGGGTGCAGGACGAGCCCGCGAACCAGGGCCCGTGGCCGTTCATGGCACTGAACCTCGTGCCGCAGCTCGACGTCCCCGTGACCCTCGTGTCCCGCCCGGCCTCGGCCGCGACCTCCGCGGGCACCAAGGGCCGCCACGACCAGGAGCTCAGCACGCTGCTGGACGCCGCCTTCGGCCGCTGACCCGGACCGACCCTGCGCCGCCGCCGCACCCTCCGGTGCGGCGGCGGCGCCGGATCGGCCGACGAAAGGACACACTGTGCACAACCGCCGGATCCGGATCGCCGCCGTCGGCGACCAGCTGCTGGCCGGTGCGGGCGACGCCCGCGCCATCGGCTGGTGGGGCCGCGTGCTCGCCCGCACCCAGGCCCCCGACGTGGAGCTGGAGAACTACGTGCTGGCCGTGCCGCACGAGACCACCGAGGACCTCAACGAGCGCTGGTGGGGCGAGGCCTCGCGGCGCTTCTCCGAGGAGACGGAGAACCGCCTCGTCGTGGCCCTGTCCGACGCGGACCTGGACCTGGAGGCCACCTCGACCGCCCGCTCGCGGCTGAACCTGGCCAACGTCCTGGACACCGCCTCGCAGCGGAACATCCCGGTGCTCGTGGTGGGCCCCACGCCCACCCTGGACGAGCAGCGCAACGCCCGGCTCGCCGAGCTCAACGCCGCCTACCTGGATGTGGCCGACCGGCGCAACCACGTGTACGTGGACACGTTCACCCCGCTGGTGGGCCACGAGCAGTGGCGCTCGGACCTGGCCTCCGGCCAGGGCCGGCCGGGCCAGGCGGGCCACGGGCTCATCGCGTGGCTCGTGCTGCATCGGGGCTGGTACCAGTGGCTCGGTCTGCCCGAGCCCACGGCCTGATGTGACAGAATGGACCACCGACCGACTCGTTGAAGGGAGACGTCATGAGCAAGCGTGCACGCAAGCGTCGCGACCGCCGCAGGAACGGCGCCAACCACGGCAAGCGTCCCAACGCCTGATCCGCTGATCGGCGTCGCGGACCGGCCGGGTGCCACCCGGCGACCGCAGAGACCACGAAGGGCCGTCCCCTCAGGGGACGGCCCTTCGTCATCGTCGGGGCGCCCGATCGGGTGCCCACGGGTCCGCATGTCGCGGTGTCAGCCCCAGGTGACGGTCGTCGTCGAGATCTGGGTGATGCGGGTCATGATGGTGGCCCGCAGCTGCGCGGGCGCCTTCTCCTGACAGCACCGACGCACCGCCGAGCGGATGAGCTCCTCGAGCTCCTTCTGGTGCCGGCAGTCCGGACACTCCGCCACGTGGGCGCGCACCTGCTCGATGTCCTCGGGCGTCAGGGCGCCGTCCAGGTACTGGTACAGCCGCTCCAGGGAGGCGTCCTGGGCGACGCGGCACTCATGGCCGTGCTGGTCCGCGGTCATCGCGTGGCCTCCTTCGTGCTCGTCTCGGTCTGCTTCGTGCCGCCGCGCCCGGTCTTCTTCTTCGGCTGGGCCTTGATGCCGCGCGCGGCCGCGTAGTCCGCGAGGCGCTCGCGCAGCTGCTTGCGGCCGCGGTGCAGCCGCGACATGACGGTGCCGATCGGCACGTCGAGGATCTCGGCGATCTCCTTGTAGGCGAAGCCCTCCACGTCCGCGAAGTAGACGGCGAGCCGGAACTCCTCCGGGATCGCCTGCAGGGCGTCCTTCACCTGGGAGTCGGGCAGCCGGTCGAGGGCCTCCGTCTCGGCCGAGCGCAGGCCACCGGAGGTGTGCTCGGCGGCCCGGGCCATCTGCCAGTCCTCCACCTCAGGGTTGTCCGCCTCGAGGGGCTGGCGCTGCCGCTTGCGGTAGAGGTTGATGTACGTGTTCGTGAGGATCCGGTAGAGCCAGGCCTTGAGGTTGGTGCCGGGCCGGTACTGGTGGAACGAGGAGTAGGCCTTCGTGTACGCCTCCTGGACCAGGTCCTCGGCGTCCTGCGGGTTGCGCGTCATGCGCAGCGCAGCGGAGTACAACTGGTCCACGAACTCGAGGGCGTCACGCTCGAACCGGGCACGGCGCTGCTGTTCGGACTCGGCGGCGACGTCGATGTCGGCGCGGTCGTGCTCGGGGGCGTCCTCGGGCCGGGCGAATTCCGGCCGGCTGTTGTCAGTGCTCATCGCGGGCCAGTCTACGGTCCGGGAGGGATGCGTCAGCAGGGCGGCGCTCATGCGGGGCTCCTCTCCGGCTGCGGTCCGCGGCGAGCGGGACCGGTGCGCCGACACGGGTACGGGGTCGTCCAGTGGAGCGCCAGGAGCGTTCCAGGTATTCCCCCGCGACAGGCCGACCCCGGCCGACAGCCGCCGGATAGGCTGGTCCGGTGACCCGCCCCACGCGTGCCGCCGCGCACTCCCCCGCCCCCCGTCCCGACGCCGCCGAGACCTGGCCCGCGCCCGTGGCGCGCGGCCCGGTGCGCGGAGAGGTGCGGCTGCCGGGATCGAAGTCGCTGACGAACCGGCATCTCGTGCTCGCCGCGCTCGCCGACGGTCCGTGCGTCCTGCACGGCGTCCTCGAGTCGCGGGACACGGCATTGATGCGCACGGCGCTCACAGCGCTCGGGGCCCGGTTCGAGCCCCTGTCCGACGGCGGACTGCGGGTGCATCCGATGCCGGTCGGCGAGCCGCTGGCCGGGGATGTCGCCGTGGACTGCGGACTGGCGGGGACGGTCATGCGCTTCGTCCCGTTCGTCGCCGCGCTGCGGCCCGGCCGGGTCCGCTTCGACGGCGACGCCGGCGCGCGCCTGCGCCCGATGGCCCCGGTCCTGGACGCGCTGCGCCAGCTCGGGGTGGCCGTCAACGAGGAGGGCGAGCCCGGTCGCCTGCCCTTCACGATGACGACCCGCGCGGACGCGGCCACGGTGGCCCCCGACGGCGACGTGCCGGAGGTCGCGGTCGACGCCTCCGGCTCCTCCCAGTTCCTGTCCGCCGCGCTGCTGGCGGCCGCGGGGATGCCGCGCGGCCTCCGGCTGCGGCACACCGGGCAGACCGTGCCGAGTCCGGAGCACGTCGCGATGACCGTCGGGGTGCTGCGCGCGCTCGAGGTGGACGTCGCCGAGACGGGTCCCGGGGCGTGGACCGTGGCCCCGGGGCGCATCCCGGCACACGAGGCGACCGTCGAGCCGGACCTGTCCAACGCAGGCCCCTTCCTGGCCGCCGCCGTGGCCACGGGCGGCTCCGTGACGGTGCCGGACTGGCCCACCCGCACGACGCAGATCGGCGACCGCTGGCGGCGGATCCTGCCGCAGTTCGGGGCGAGCGTGGCCCTCACGGTCGACCGCACGGACCGCTCCCGCGGCCGCCTCACGGTGACGGGGGTGGTCCAGGACGACGGCGCGCCCCGCATCACCGGCGCCGGTGAGATCGCGGACACGGCCGAGCTCGCCCCCACCGCGGCCGCGCTCGCCCTGCTGGCCTCCGGGCCCACCCGCCTGACGGGGATCGGCCATCTGCGGGGTCATGAGACGGACCGGCTCGCCGCGCTCACCGCCGAGGCCGCCCGCCTGGGGATCACCGTGGACGAGGACGAGACGTCGCTCGGCTTCCCGGGCACGGACGCGTCGGGGCCGCTGTCCCCCGCCGCCCTCGAGACCTACCACGATCACCGGATGGCGACCTTCGCCGCCGTCGTCGGCCTGCGCGTGCCGGGGACCGGCATCGTGGACGTGGCGACCACCGCGAAGACGATGCCGGACTTCCCCGCACTGTGGACCGCGCTCGTGGCACCCGGCGACGCGGCCGAGGAGGCCCGCTGATGGCCCGGCGCCTCGATCCCTCGGCGTGGGACGAGTCCGATGTCCGGGTGCGCCCGTCCAAGCGCGGCACCCGCCCGCGCACGAAGGAGCGGCCCAAGCACGAGGACGCCGAGGTCGGCATGGTGACCACGGTGGACCGCGGCCGGTACGCCGTGGTGCTGCCCGAGCGCCTGGACGAGCGGATCACGGCGATGCGCGCCCGCGAGCTGCGCCGCACGCCGATCGCCACGGGCGACCGGGTGGCCGTCGTCGGGGACCTCTCCGGGGAGGAGGGCACGCTCGCGCGCATCGTCCGTGTCGAGGAGCGCAGCACGGTCCTGCGCCGGTCGGCGGACGACTCGGACGAGGTCGAGCGGGTGGTGGTGGCCAACGCCGACCTGCTGGTGATCATGGTGGCCGCGGCCAATCCGGAGCCCCGGACCGGCTTCATCGACCGCGCCCTCGTCGCCTGCTACGACGCCGGCATCCACCCGGTGCTCCTCATCACGAAGACCGACCTGCGTGATCCGGCCGCGCTGGTGGCGCACTACGAGGCGCTGGACCTGGAGGTGATGACCTCCGGTGCGGCGACCTTCGAGGCCGAGACCGGGGACACCGCCCTGGACGCCTCGCTCGTGGCCCGGGTGGCCGAGCGGCTGATCGGACACACCAGCGCGTTCGTGGGGCCCTCCGGCGTCGGCAAGTCCACGCTCCTGAACGCGCTCACCGGCGCGGAGCGGGCCACCGGTCACGTCAACGCCGTCACCGGCCGGGGCCGGCACACCTCCTCGTCCGCGCTCGCACTGCCGCTGACGGGCGACGACGGCGTCCCCCTGCCGGACACCTGGGTGGTGGACACCCCCGGCATCCGGTCCTTCGGGCTGGGCTGGGTCGAGCCGGACCGCGTGGTGGAGGCCTTCGACGACCTCGCCGGCGGACTGGCGGACTGCCCGCGCGGCTGCACCCACACCGCCGACTCCCCCGGCTGCGGCCTGGACGCATGGGTGGCCGCGGGCCACGCCGGCCCCTCGGGAGCGGCACGCCTGGCCTCGCTGCGGCGTCTGCTCGGCAACCGGCTGGCCCCCTCGGGGGCGGAGGACGCGGCGTCGTCCGAGGACTGAGGCGGCCCGCGCGGTATAGCGTGGGCGGCATGGAGCGACCTGAGAACCCTGCGACCCGCGGCCGCGACCTCACGGAGGACCTGCGGCTGGCCCACATGCTGGCGGACAACGTGGACTCGATCACGATGTCCCGGTTCAAGGCCCAGGACCTCGAGGTCAGCACCAAGCCGGATCTCACCCCTGTCACGGATGCGGACCGCGCCGCCGAGGAGTCCATCCGCTCCACCCTGTCCCGTGCCCGGGCGCGCGACGGCATCGTGGGTGAGGAGTTCGGCGGATCTCTGAGCCGCTCCGGCCGGCAGTGGGTGGTCGACCCCATCGACGGCACCAAGAACTTCGTGCGCGGCGTGCCCGTGTGGGCCACCCTCATCGCGCTGCTGATCGACGGTGAGCCCGTCGTCGGCGTCGTCTCCGCCCCCGCCCTGCACCGGCGCTGGTGGGCCGCGGCCGGCCAGGGCGCCTTCGCGGGCACCTCGCTCACGCGTGCTCAGCGGATCACCGTGTCCGGCGTGGATCGGGTCGAGGACGCGTCGCTGTCCTTCTCCTCGATCGAGGGCTGGCGCGAGCGCGGCTCGATCCGCGCGTTCCTGCAGCTCACCTCGGACGTGTGGCGCGTGCGCGGCTTCGGCGACTTCTGGTCCTACATGCTCGTCGCCGAGGGCGCCGTGGACATCGCGGCCGAGCCCGAGCTCGAGCTGCATGACATGGCCGCTCTGGTGCCGATCGTGCGCGAGGCCGGCGGCCGCTTCACCTCGCTGGACGGCGAGGACGGCCCGTTCGGCGGGCACGCGCTGGCCACGAACGGCCTGCTCCACGACGACGTCCTCGCCCGCCTGCGCGCGGGTGACGAGACCGAGGACAGCGCCTGATGGCCGCGCGGGGGGAGACGACGGCCGACCGGAGGGGCGGGCGCGGGACAGATCGCCGGCCCGGCACTGCGGGTGCGGTGGCCCTCGGCGGTGCCGCGGGCGTGCTGTGCGGTGCGGGGGTGATGAACGCGGTGACCGCGCTGGCCGGGGCGCCCAACTTCCGCGGCACGTTCGGCGCCGCGTTCGGGGCGGTGGATGTGCTCGTCCAGGCCCTGCCGCTGTTCGTGGTGAACGTGCTCGGCTCGTTCCTGCTCGGCCTGCTGTGGGCGGCCTCGCGCCGCCGCGGGCCGGACTGGCGTCCACGCCTGGTGGCCGGGCTGGGAACCGGCTTCCTCGGTGCGTTCACCACCATCTCCAGCGCCGTCGCCCTGGTGCTGTGGCCGGTGCGGCTGGGCGCCGCGGTGTCCGGGGCGGGTGGCGTCCTCGCCGCGGCGGTAGCGGTGCTGCTGGTGCTCGCGCTGATGGCTGCACTCTCGACGGCGGCGGCCATGCTCGGCCTGCGCGCCGGGGGCGCCCCGGGGTCGCGCGTGGTCGGGACGGATCGTTCGGAGGAGGACGCATGAGCGGCGCGGGATACGAGGTCTTCGCTCTCTTCCAGGTGGCCCTCCTGGCCTGCCTCGCGGCGGGCGGGGTGCTCGGCGCCCTGGCGCGCCGGCGCCTGACCGACCGGCTCGGCCCCCGGGGTCTGCTCACCGCCAACACGACGGCGGCCCTGCTCCTCGGCGTCACCGTCGGCCTGGCCGTGCCGGAGCTGGTGTACGCGTCCGGGGGCTGGGGCGACGGGCAGGGGCTCCTGCTCGTCGCGGCGGTGTCGGCCGTGCTGTCCGGGTTCTGCCTCGCCCTGGGGACGTGGTCCACCGTGGCCGCTGAGGCGGCTGACGCCGCGCTCGCCCGTCGATGGGGCGCGGCCGCCCGCCTGTGGACCGCGCATCTGGGTCTGGGGCTGGTGGCCGTCGTCGTCGGCTGGGGCGCCGGACTGGGCCTGCACGCGGTCCTGGCCGGCTGAGGGGCGGGCCGCCGCACACCGGGCGCGGACACGACGAGGGCCCCGGAATCGTGACGATTCCGGGGCCTTCCCGTGGTGGTGAGTGGAGCCGGCGGGAATTGAACCCGCGTCCGATGAGGTGTTGCCGGGTCTTCTCCGGGCACAGTCTGCTGTGGGTGTTGCTCGGTCCTGGCCGTCCCGCAGACGGGCGGCCAACCCGGACCCAGCCGGATTGATGTCGGCGTCACGACCCCCGGCGAGGGTGACGCCCAGTGGCTATCTAGCTGACGCCACGATCCGAGGCGACAGCGACCTCGGGGTGACGGACTCGATCACTGATCAGGCAGCGAGAGCGAAGTCAGTGCGCTTGGATTCGGCACTTATTGGTTTGCAGAGAGCGTTTGACGAGATGACTCTGCATCCTCGGCCCGCTTCTCCCGACGCGACACACACCGTCGAAACCGATCGGCCCCAGGGGGGCGACTCCTCTATGAGGTTGTCAATCACCACTGCAGGCGGAGGGCGCGGAGCCCGCCGGTCCTGAAACCGGGCCTGCGAGAGATACAACGTAGCACGCCCCCCGGGCATTCCCAAGGGGCCTGCCGCGCTCAGGCCACGCCGGCGCGCCGGTTGCGCATCCGCATGGCCCGCTGGGCCTCGCGGTTGTCCTGCTGCTCGCGCAGCTTGTGCCGCTTGTCGTACTCGCGGTTGCCGCGCGCGACGCCGATCTCCACCTTCACGCGCCCGTTCAGGAAGTACAGGGACAGCGGCACGATGGTCAGGCCCGGATCCTGGATCTGGCGGGAGATCTTCGTCAGCTCGGCGCGGTGCAGCAGCAGCTTGCGGCGGCGGCGGGCGGCGTGGTTGGTCCACGAGCCGTTGAGGTACTCCGGGATGTAGACCTGCTCGAGCCACAGCTCGTCCCGGTAGAAGACCGCGAAGCCGTCCACGAGCGAGGCCTTGCCCTCGCGCAGCGACTTCACCTCGGTGCCGGTGAGCACCATGCCGGCCTCGTACGTGTCGAGGATGGTGTAGTCGTGGCGCGCCTTCTTGTTGTTGGCGATCACCTGGCGCTCGCCGGGGGCCGGCTGCTTGGCGGCCTTGCCCTTGCTGTTCTTGCCCATGGCCTCACGTCCTTCCAGCGTCCACGGCGACGGCCGCGCCCCGATCAGGGCGCGGCCGTCCAGTCTATCCCGTGCCGGCCCGATGCCCGCCGAGGCGGTGCGCCGGGGCCGCGGGGCGGCGTCGTCGGCTCAGTCCAGGGGCGCGCCGGTGAGCGCGCGGGCCTGCTCCTCGGTGACGCCGGGCGCGGTCTCCACGAGCGCCAGGCGGGGCTGTTCCGGGGTGCCGACGACGTCGATCACGGCCAGGTCCGTGATGATGCGGTCGACGACGGCGCGGCCGGTCAGCGGCAGGGTGCACTGGTCGACGATCTTGGGGGTGCCGTCCTTGGACACGTGGTCCATCATGACGATCACGCGGCCGGCGCCGTGGACGAGGTCCATCGCACCGCCCATGCCCTTGACCATCTTGCCGGGCACCATCCAGTTGGCCAGGTCGCCCGCGGCGGAGACCTCCATGCCGCCCAGGACGGCGACGTCGATCTTGCCGCCGCGGATCATGCCGAAGCTCAGCGCGGAGTCGAAGAAGGACGCCCCCGGGTTCACGGTGACGGTCTCCTTGCCCGCGTTGATCAGGTCGGGGTCCACGGCCTCCTCCGTGGGGTACGGGCCCGTGCCGAGGATGCCGTTCTCGGACTGCAGCACCACGGACCGCCCGGCGGGGATGTGGTTGGGGATCAGCGTGGGCATGCCGATGCCGAGGTTGACGTAGGCGCCGTCCGGCAGCTCCTGCGCGGCGCGGGCCGCCATCTGGTCGCGGCTCAGGCCCCGGGGGCGCCCGGTGGTCTGCTCGCTCATGCCCGCCCCTCCCCCGATGCGCGCACGGTGCGCTTCTCGATCCGCTTCTCGATGTCCGTGCCGACCTCCACGATCCGGTGCACGAAGACGCCGGGCAGGTGCACGTCGTCCGGGTCGATCTCGCCGGGCTCGACGAGCTCCTCCACCTGGGCGATGCACACCCGGCCGGCCATGGCCGCGGGCGGGCCGAACTGGCGGGTGGCCTTGCGGAACACGAGGTTGCCGTGGCGGTCGCCCTTCCAGGCGTGCACAAGGGAGAAGTCGGTGACGATGGAGCGTTCGAGCACATAGGTCTCGGGCTCGTCCGGGGCCTGGCTGAGGTAGCCCTCGCCGAGCACGAACGTGTCCGTGGGCTTGGCCTGCGAGGACTTCACCACGGTGCCGTCCGCGTCGTAGCGCATGGGCAGGCCTCCTTCGGCCACCTGGGTGCCGACGCCGGAGCGGGTGTAGAACGCCGGGATGCCGGCGCCGCCGGCGCGGAGCTTCTCCGCGAGGGTGCCCTGCGGGACGAGCTCCACCTCGAGCTCGCCCTCGAGGTACTGGCGGGCGAACTCCTTGTTCTCCCCCACATAGGAGGAGGTCATCTTCCGCAGCCGGCGCGCGCCGAGCAGGATGCCCAGGCCCCAGCCGTCCACGCCGCAGTTGTTGGAGACGACGGACAGGTCCGTGGCGCCCTGCTCGAGCAGGGCCTCGATGAGCTGCACGGGGTTGCCGGAGAGCCCGAAGCCGCCGACGGCCAGGGACGCGCCGTCCGGCACGTCCGCCACCGCCTCGGCGGGCGTGGCCACGGTCTTGTCGAGAGCCATGTCCGGGGTCCTTTCTGTCAGGGGCGGTCCGTCAGCGGAAGAGGATCAGGGCCTCGCCCTGGCCGCCGCCGCCGCAGAGCGAGACGGCCGCGCGGCCGCCGTCGCGCCGGTCGAGCTCGAGGGCGGCGTGCAGGGCCAGCCGGGCGCCGGAGGCGCCGATCGGGTGGCCCAGGGCGATGGCGCCGCCGTGGATGTTGGTCTTCTCGTGCGGGTAGTCGAGGTCGCGCAGGGACTGCACGGCCACCGCGCCGAACGCCTCGTTGATCTCGATGAAGTCGAGGTCGGCCACGTCCCAGCCCTGCTTCCGCACGGCGGCGTTGATCGCGTCCGAGGGCTGCGAGTGCAGCTGCGAGCTGTCCGGGCCGGCGGTCTGGCCGGGTGCGCCCACCGTGGCGAGGATCGTCAGGCCCTTCTCCTCGGCGAAGGCCCGCGAGGTCACCACGAGGGCGGCGGCGCCGTCGGACAGGGGCGAGGAGTTGCCGGCCGTGATCGTGCCGTCCTTCGCGAACGCCGGACGCAGGGCGCCCAGCGACTCGGCGGTCGTGTCCGGTCGGACCCCTTCGTCCTGGGAGACGACCAGCGGGTCGCCCTTGCGCTGCGGCACCTCCACCGGGGCGATCTCGCCCTCGAAGACGCCCTCGGACTGGGCCCGGGCGGCCCGCTGGTGCGAGGCCGCGGCGACCTCGTCCTGCTCGGCGCGGGCGATGTTCCGCTCGCCGTTGCCGGACTCGGTCAGCTCGCCCATGGCCTCGTGGCTCAGGGAGTCGGTGAGGCCGTCCCACGCGACGGCGTCGAGCATGGTGGCCGGGCCGTACTTGAAGCCCTTGCGCGCGCCGGGCAGCAGGTGCGGGGCGTTGGTCATGGACTCCTGACCGCCGGCCACCACCACGTCCGCCTCGCCGAGGCGGATGAGACGGGCGGCGTCGATCACGGCGGTGAGGCCGGACAGGCACACCTTGTTGATCGTCATGGCCGGGACGTTCCACGGGATGCCCGCGGCGAGCGCGGACTGGCGGGCCGGGTTCTGGCCCGCGCCGGCCTGCACGACCTGGCCCATGTAGACCATGTCCACGTCCTCGGGGGCCACGCCGGCGCGCTCGAGCGCGTGCGTGATCGCGTGGGCGCCCAGGTCCACGGCGCGCAGGTCGGCCTGCTGCGAGAGCAGCCGGGTGAAGGGCGTGCGGGCACCGCCCACGATCACGGCATCGGTGGGCTGAGGCTGGGGCAGCTCGGCGGTCATGCGGTCCTCCTGGGACGTTCAACTCGGTTCATCACGATTCACTCAAATGCAGTCTATGACCCCGGTCACAGGCGCGCCAGGCGACGACGCATCCATGACGGCGCGCCGCGGTGCAGGGACCCGACGGCCCGCACCCGCCGGCTGCGGGCGCGGGCCGTCGTCGGGACGTCCGGGGGTCGGGCCGGAGCCTCAGAGACCCTGGCCGGTCGGCGAGACGAGGATCTTCACGGCCGTCTCGTTGTGGTGGATGAGGGTCTCGAAGCCCCGGTCGACCAGGTCGTCGAGGCCGATCTTGCCGGTGATGAACGGCGCGAGGTCCACGGCGCCGTCCTCGACCATGCGGATGGTGTCCGCGTGGTCGTTCGCGTACGCGATCGTGCCGCGCAGGTCGATCTCCTTCATCACCAGCTTGTGCAGGGCCACGGCGGGCTCGTGGCCCCAGATGGACTCGTTGACGATCACCCCGCCGGGACGCACCGCGTCCAGCA
This sequence comes from Micrococcus sp. GbtcB5, assembly GCF_019091605.1. Classification (NCBI taxonomy): domain Bacteria; kingdom Bacillati; phylum Actinomycetota; class Actinomycetes; order Micrococcales; family Micrococcaceae; genus Micrococcus; species Micrococcus sp. GbtcB5. The sequence goes on along the minus strand of NZ_JAGXJK010000001.1, from coordinate 59,512 downwards.
ACATGTCCAGCACCACGTCCACCGAGGTGCACTCGAAGCCCACGTCCGCGCCCTGGCCGTCGTGCAGCTCGCGGATCTTCGCGGGCACGTCCACCTCGCGCGGGTCGAAGGCCTCGTCCACCACGCCGGCCTCGAGCACCTTCCGGCGGCGCAGCTCCGAGAGCTCGGAGACGTACACCGTCAGGCCCTTGCCCTTGAGCACGGCCGCCGTGAGCGCGCCGATGGGGCCGGCGCCACCGATCACTGCCACGCCCGACGTCGGAGAGCCGGCCCGCACCCACGCGTGGTGGGCCACGGAGAGCGGCTCGATGAGCGCGGCCTGGTCGAGAGGCACGGAGTCGGCCACCGGGTGGACCCAGCGGCGCTGCACCGCGATCTGCTCGGCCAGTCCGCCGCCGTCGCCGCCCAGGCCGATGAAGTTCATGTCCGGCGCGAGGTTGTAGTCCGGTCGGTCCCGGTCCTCCTCGCGCACGATGTACGGCTCCACGACGACCTTCTGGCCGACCTCGAGGTCCGTGACGCCCTCGCCCAGGGCGGCGACGGTGCCGGACATCTCGTGGCCGAGCGTGACGGGGGCGGCGTCGCCGGAGATCGGGTGCGGGTGCCCGGCCGGCGGGATGAAGATCGGGCCCTCGAGGTACTCGTGCAGGTCCGTGCCGCAGATGCCGCACCACGCGACGTCCACGAGGACCTGCCCCGGGCCGGCCGTGGGCGAGTCGATCTCCTCGATGCGGATGTCCTTCTTGCCGTGCCAACGGGCGGCGCGCATGGTCATGCTGGTCGACCTCCTGGGTGGGAATGGAGTCTGGTGCCGGACCGGCGCGCGGGGGCGCCTGCCCGGTGCTTCGAGCATCCCACCGGGCCGGTCTCCCGGGCCAGGCCCGAGGCCCCTGCGGGGGCTTGAACGGCGACGCCGGCCGGCGCCTCGCTGCGGAGGTGCGGGCCGGCGTCGTGGTGGCCTGGGCGGCGGGGCCGCGCCGTGGGGCTCAGTCCTCCTGGGCGGCCTTGACCTGCTCGGCGCGCCAGCGGATCCCGGCGTCCACGAAATCGTCGATGTGGCCGTCGAACACGGAGGAGGGGTTGCCCTCCTCGTGGCCCGTGCGCAGGTCCTTGACCATCTGGTACGGGTTCAGCACGTAGGAGCGCATCTGGTCGCCCCAGGACGCCTTGACGTCGCCGGCCATCTCCTTCTTCTTCGCGTCCTCCTCGGCCTTGCGCAGCAGCAGCAGACGGGACTGGAGCACGCGCAGGGCGGCGGCACGGTTCTGGATCTGCGACTTCTCGTTCTGCATGGACACGACGATGCCGGTGGGCAGGTGCGTCATGCGGACGGCGGAGTCCGTGGTGTTCACGGACTGGCCGCCGGGGCCCGAGGAGCGGAACACGTCCACCTTGATCTCGGACTCGGGGATCTCGATGGAGTCGTCCGACTCGATCAGCGGCACCACCTCGACCGCCGCGAAGGACGTCTGGCGGCGGCCCTGGTTGTCGAAGGGGCTGATGCGCACGAGGCGGTGCGTGCCGGCCTCCACGGAGAGGGTGCCGAACGCGTAGGGCGCGTTGACCTCGAAGGTGACGGACTTCAGGCCGGCCTCCTCCGCGTAGGAGGTGTCCATGACCTTGGTGGACCAGCCACGCTGCTCGGCCCAGCGCAGGTACATGCGCATGAGGGTCTCGGCGAAGTCGGCCGCGTCCACGCCGCCGGCGCCCGCGCGGATGGTCACGACGGCGTCGCGCTGGTCGTACTCGCCGCTGAGCAGCGTGACGACCTCGAGTTCCTCCAGGGCCTTGCGGATGGAGGTCAGCTCCTGGTTCGCGTCGTCGAGGAGGGAGGGCTCGTCCTCCTCCGCGGCGAGCTCGACCATGGTCTCCAGGTCCTCGATGCGGCTCTCCAGGGAGGTGATGCGCTTGAGATCCGTCTGACGGTGGGAGAGCTTGGAGGTGACCTTCTGGGCCTCCTCCGGGTCGTCCCAGAGGTCCGGTGCGGAGGCCTGCTGCTCCAGTTCGGCGATGTCCGCCTTGATGCGGTCGAGGTCCGAGACCTGCTCGATGGAGGCCAGGGTGTGGCGCAGGGAGTCGATCTCCGCGGAGAAGTCAGTGTCAGCCATGATTCGGCCAGCCTACCGCGTGGGGTGGACGCCGGTCGTGTGCCAGCGGCGGATCGCCGCCGCGACGGCCTCGGGCTCCGTGACGTGCGGCCAGTGGCCCGTGCTGACATCGACGACGGTGGCGTGCTGCGTGACCGCGTCCAGGTCCCGCTGGTGGACGTCCCGGGTGCTGCGCACGTACAGCGTCGGGACGGTGATGCCGGCCCAGAGGGCACGGGTGTCCGCGGCGAGGACGGCGGCCCAGAGCTCGCGCATCGGATGGTCCGGCGTGGCGTCCAGGTCGGTCAGGATCCGCTCGCGCCACGGCTCCGGGACGAGGAGGTCCCGCGCGAGCGAGGCGCGGAGCACGCTCCGCCAGTCCGGGCGGGCGGCGAGGCGGGCCTTCGCCGCCCGGGCGGCCAGGGCGGTGTCCGTCACCGGGACGTTCGAGTCGATGACCACGAGGGCGCGGGGCCGCACCAGCCCGTCGGCGACGGCGCGCAGCGCGATGACCCCGCCCGTGCTGTGGCCGATCAGCAGCCCCGGCACGGGGCCGGCCTGCGCCGCCCAGGTGCGGGCGGCGTCGAGGACGGGGTCCGCATCGGTCGCCGGCCGTGCGGCCCGGGGGCGGCCCTGACCGCCGGCGTCCGTGCCCGGGTGGCCGGGCAGGGCGGGCGAGGCGGCGAGGTCGGCCACGGCGCCGAGGGCGTCAGCAAGGGGCTCGAAGTGGGCGGGCCGGCCACCGATGCCGTGGAGGAAGCGGATCACCGGGCCAGGCTAGTGCGACTGCTGCCCGTCGCCTCGAGGGGGACCGACAGGGGCAGTGTCCCCGCGAACGGGCCGGTCATGGCGAACAGATCGGCCCGGGCGTCGAGGGTGACGACGACGGTGGTGCCGTCGTCGGCCACGCGGGCGTTCATCCCGCCGAGCCCGGGCACGGCCTCCTGGGCACCGACGGCCGCGAGGTGTGCGCTGGCGGAGGCGGCGACGTCGTCGTCGGAGAGCACGACGCCCGGGTCCTCCCCCAGCCGGAAGCCGAGCTCCTCTGCCCCGGCGATGGCCGCCGAGTCCGCGAGCGACTGCAGGCGACGGTGCTGCAACTGCACGGTGGTGACCGCGAGCATGACCAGCATGAGGGCCACGAGCACGGCGCACAGGCCGACGGTGAGGACGGTGGTCTGCCCGTCGTCGTGACCCAGGCGAGCGGTGAGGCGGCGGCGCATCAGAACCTCGGCACCGTCTGCCGGGCGTCGGAACCCACCGTCACGGGGGTCAGCGACCACGCTGCCGGCGTGAGGGGGACGGTCACCGCCACGTCCACCCGCACGGCGACGACCTCCCCCGGTTCGAGCGTGCCACAGCCGCCCTGGTCGCAGCCGACGGTCAGGTCGTACTGGCCGGCGCCCACGCCGTAGTCGGCGAGCGTGAGCTCGACGGTGGCGTGGGCGGCGCCTGCGCTGGGGTGATCGGCCTCGGCGACCACGGCCTTGACGGCCTGGTCAGCGGCAGCGACCGAGGCGAACGCCGCGGCCTGGACCTGGGAGACGTAGATCATCAGGTACACCACGGGGATCAGCAGGACGAGGGTGAGGCCCAGGAATTCGACCGTGGCCGCTCCCCGCTCGTCGCGGACGTCATTGACGGAACGCATGACCGCTCACCTCCACGGGGATCGGGCCCGGCAGGAACCCCAGGCCGGGCAGCGAGCTCGAGACCGTGACGCGCAGGACCGGGACCCCGTCCTGGCTGGTGAGCTCCGCGGCGACGTCGGCCCCGGACTGGCCGGGCACGCCGGAGGAGAGCAGCTCTCGAGCCCGCTGGACGCCGTCCTCGGGACTCCGGTCCGCGAGCGCCCCGTACCGGGCGCCGGCGGAGGCGGCGTCGATCATCACGTTGCGCGTGTGGATCACGACGCCGGCCTGGAGCAGCGCCGCGAAGAGCAGGACGACCAGGGTCATCACCATGGTGGACTCGGCCACCGCGGCGCCCCGGTCGTCCCGCCAGCGGACGCCCATGTGGACGCCACGGGGCACCGGCACGGCGTGGACAGCACCCCGGGGCATGCTCAGCCGCCCTGGGACACCTGGGAGATGGCCTGGTTGAACAGTCCCTGGAGCGCCGGCAGGGCGAGGGCCAGCAGGCCGGCCACGAGCACGGCGGACATGAGGGTGATCATCACCCAGCCGGGGACGTCGCCGCGCTCGTCGCGGACGTCGTCGTGGATGAGGGCGCGCAGGGCGGCCAGGACGGTGATGGCGTGGTGGTGGAGCATGGTCCCCTCCTCGGGTGGCCGGCCGCCCGTGCGGCCGGAGTGGATGGTGATCGTGGGTGGATGGATGGACTATTCAGTTGTGGGTCTTCAGAACCCCAGGCGCATCAGGGAGATGCCGGGGAAGACGGCGAAGATCACCGTGAGCGGGAGGATGCCGAACACGAGGGGGACCATCATCTGGATCTCCTTCCGGCCGGCGGCCTCCATGAGCTCGCGGCGACCCATCTCACGCACGTCCTGGGCCTGCGCGCGCAGGACGTCGGCGAGGGGCGTGCCGCGGTCGAGCGCGATGAGCACGCCCCCGATGAACCGTTCGACGGGGGCCAGCTGCACGCGCCGTCCCATGGCCTTGAGCGCCGCGGACAGCGACGCCCCGGCACGCATGTCGGCGAGCGTGGTGCGGAACTCGCCGGCCAGCTCCCCGCGCGCCGTCCCCGCGATGCGTTCGAGCGCTCCGGCGGCGCTCTCCCCCGCGCCCACCGAGAGCGCGAACAGCTCGGCCACGGACGGGAACTCGGAGAGGATGGCCTCGCGCCGCCGTCGCACCCGCAGGGAGAGCAGCTGCTCCCGGAGCAGGAACCCGGCCATGCCGCCGGCGATCACGAGGGCGACCCCCGTGATCACCGGCACGCGGCCCGTGACGGTGAGGCTGAGCGCGAGGACGGCCGCCACGGCGGCCCCCGCGGCCGCGCTCAGGACCTGCTGGGCACGGAAGTCCGTCGACGTGACCGCGAGCCCCGCGGCGGCCAGTTTGCGGTCGAGCGCCGCCCCGCCCGGGGAGATGCGCTGGACCCAGCCGACTCCGGCCTGCACCACGGGATCGAGGATGCGTCCCCACGTTCCCCAGGGCGAGGCGCCCGCACGTTCCTCCTCGAGGAGGCGGGAGGCCGGGATGTGGTGGCGCAGCTGCGGTTCGACCCGTTGCTCGAGGCTGGGGCGCCAGCCCACCGGCTGGGTGACCAGGATGAGGAGCAGTCCCGCCCCGAGGGTGAGGCCCAGGAGCGCAGCCCAGATCAGCGCGGACGTCATGCGAACACCCGCTTCTCCCGGGGCAGCGCGCCGATGCGGAGCATGACGCGGTAGCAGACGACGGAGGCCACCATGCCGGCGAGGAGCACGGCCCCGCCGGCGGCGGACCGATAGGCCGCGACCGCGGCGGGCTGGGTCCCCAGCAGCAGGAGCACGAGCCACGGGGCGCACACCGCCAACCGGGCCGCGTTCACGGTCCACGACTGCCGGGCCTCGAGCTCGGCGCGGATGCGGGCGTCCTGCCGGAGGAACTCGGAGAGGGTCTGCAGCAGACGGCCGATGTCGGCGCCGCCGACCTCGCGGGTCAGGCGCAGCGAGACCACCAGGCGGTCCGCGACGGGGTCGGCCATCCGGGCCTTGAGCCGGTCCAGTGCGTCCACGAAGCGGGCTCCGGCCCGGTAGTCCCGGGCGAACTGCTGGAACGGCTCGCGCAGCCCCTCCGGCCCGGTCTCCCCGAGCTGGATGAGCGCCTCCGGGAGAGTCAGGCCCGCGCGGATGGCCGACCGGGCGTGGTCGATCGCGTCCGGCCACAGCTCGCGCAGTGCCGTGGACCGCCGGCGGGCCTGCCAGGACAGCAGCAGCCAGGGCACGGCCGCGCCGAAGACGGCGAAGCACGCGGCGATGGTCCACGTACTGGTCAGCGACAGGACGAGCAGCCCGACCACGAGACCGCCGACGGCCATGGCGGACACGACGCCGGCCGGGCTGAGACGCTGGATGCCGGACTGGGCGATCAGCACACGCAGGCGCGAGTCGGGGCGGGCGGCCCCGGGTCTCTCCGTGGGAGGGGACCAGAGGGACCACCACAGCAGGAACAGGCCGCAGCCGAGCGCGAGCCCCAGCAGCGCGGCCATCAGCGCAGCCCCACCAGCTCGTGGACGTCCACGCCGCGACGGGCGAGCGCCTCGAACTCCAGGTTCGCACCCTCGTTGAGGCGCAGGTCGCCCTCGGCGTCACGCTGGAAGAGCGCCGACGTCTCGATGACCCCGCCCTCCACCCGTGAGCCGACGGTGAGGATCTCCCGCACCCGCCGGCGGCCCTGACGGTCGCGCTCGCAGTGCACGACGACGTCGATGCACGTGGCGACCGTCGGGACGACGAAGTCCCGGGAGATGTTCTCCCCGGCCAGCAGCGGCAGCGTGCAGAGCTTCGTGAGCGCGTCCGCGGCCGAGTTCGCGTGGATCGTGCACATGCCGGCCAGGCCGGAGTTCAGAGCGACGAGCATGTCCAGCGCCTCGGCCTCGCGCACCTCGCCGACGATCAGGCGGTCCGGGCGCATCCGCAGCGCCTCCTTGACGAGGCGACGCAGCGGGATCTCGCCGTGGCCCTCCAGGTTCGGCTGGCGGCACTGCAGCCCGACGACGTCGCGCACCGGGATCTGCAGCTCGAAGATCTCCTCCACGGTGATCACCCGCTCCCGCGGGCCGATGGCCGAAGCCAGGCAGTTGAGCAGGGTGGTCTTGCCCGCCTGGGTGGCCCCGCTGACGAGGATGTTCATGCCCGCGTCCACGGCCGCGTCCAGGAAGCGGGCCGCCGTCGGAGTGAGGGAACCGCCCCGGACGAGGTCGTCCAGCCGGCGCGCCCGGGCGATGAACTTCCGGATGTTCACGGCCCAGTGCCGCCGCGTGATGTCGGGGATGGCCACGTGCAGGCGCGAACCGTCTGGCAGGGCCGCGTCGACGAACGGCATCGACAGGTCCAGCCGCCGGCCCGAGGACTTCAACATGACTTCGACGAGGTCCTGCACCTCCTCCTCGGTCAGGACGATGCCCGTCAGCTCGGAGCGGCCGGACCGCGCGCAGTAGACGGCGTCCGGCGCGTTCAGCCAGATCTCCTCCACGGAGGGATCGTCCATGAGCCGCTGGAGCGGCCCGAGGCCCGCGATGCGGTCGAACAGGTCCTGCCGCGCCGCCACGGGATCCTCCAGGTCCGGCAGCGAGCTGACCATCGCGCGGGACTCGTAGTCCGCGGCCGCGTCCTGGATGAGCGTCAGGACCCGGGCGTGCTCACGCTGCGGGTCGATGCCCTGCCGCCGGACGATCTCCCGGATCTCGTCCTCGAGAATGCGCACCGCATCCATGTGTCCCTCCTGTGCCCGATTCGGCGCCATCCCCAGCGCCGCACATGTCTCGATCAGGAAGATACCCCGTTCCGTCGATGCGTGTGGTCCAGGACACCATGACTGTGGACAACGTGGCGGCGGTCCCGTTCGACGGGGAGTTGTCCACAGGCCGCCCGAGCCGCCATCAGGCCGTGGCAGGGTCGTCCCCAGGCGGCCGGACGGGCCGGTCGCCGGTCTCAGGAGGGAGGGGCGGGGATGGCCTGGAGCGTGCGGATCCTGGGCGGGGCCGCTCCCGAGACATGGCGGGTGGAGCACTTCCCCGCCGACGCGGACGAGCAGGACCGGGCGGTGCGGGAACGTTTTCCCGCCCGGTCGCTGCACCGGTGCGCTGCCGGGCCGCGCAGCGTGACGTACGCGGAACGGGTCGGGAGTGCACCGGCCCGGGGGCCGGAGCTCGCGGTGGTCACCGAGCACGGACCCGACGCCGGCCGCCTCGTCCCTCTGGGGGAGGGCGGGTTGAGCACGGGACGCGGTGGGGCGCGGCTGCTGCTGGACGACCCCTCTGCCCCGTCGCGGCCGATGCGTCTGCGGCTCGCGCCCACCGGGCTGCACGTCCACGACGGTCCTCGGGACACCGGACGCCTGTGGGACGGCCGCAGCCCGCTCCCTGTGGGCCGGACCGCCCTGGGCCTGGTCCGCGGGCCCGGGGCCGCCCTGCCGCGGCCGGTCACGCCGGAGCCGCCCGCCGTCGACCTCGGATCCCCACCGGCCCGGCAGTCCGTCGTGATCCCGCTGGTGGCGGCCCTGGGCCCGCTGGTGCTCGGGGTCGCCCTGGTCCTGATGATGGGCAACCCGGTGTTCCTGCTGTTCGGTGTGCTGTCCGTGACGGTGGCGCTGGTCATGCTGGCGATGCAGCGCCGTACCCGGCTGCGGCATGCGCGGCTGCTCGCCGCCCGCGCGGACGCGCTCGTGCGCCGGCGGGCTCAGGCGGCACTGAGCCCCGGTGCGGTGGCCCGCGCCGTCCGCTCCGGCGCGACGGACCGCTTCGGGCTGACGTCGGGGGCCGACGAGGCCGTGGCGGTCTCGTGGGGTTCCGGCGTCGGGGCGCTGTCCCTGTCGCGGGACGACCCGGACGAGGCATGGGTGGAGGCCGTCACGTCGCGGCGCACCGTGATGACGACGTCACCGCCGGAGTCGCGCGTCGTCGTGCTCGGGCCGCCGCGCGATGTGGCCGGGGCCTGCCGGTGGGCGGTGTTCCAGCTCCTGCGGCACGCGGTGGCCGCCGACGGCGCGTTCGTGGTGGAGGCCGGTGGAGTCCGCCGCACCTGGTGGTCGGGCGGGTCCGGCCCGCGGCTGCTGGTGTCGGCTCCTGAGGACGCGGCACTGGATCCGGCGTGGCGAGCGTGGCGGGCCGCCATCGGCGGCGACGCGGGGACGACGCCCACGGCCCGGGCGGATCTGCCCTGGACGCGGTACGACTTCACCGGGCCGTCGCCTGCGCCGGGGGACGCCGTCGTCGACCTGCGCGGGCGCACCGTCGTGGTCCCGGCCGAACAACAGCGCTTCGAGGACGTGACCGCCGACGGCCTCGCCGACGGCACCCTGGTCGCCTGGCTGACCGAGCTGGCCGACGACGTCGTGGACCTCGGCCTGCTGCCCGCCGACGACGGCGACGGCACGCTCACACCACCGGGGCAGGTGGGCGCCCGCGATGCCGTCGACGGGCTCACCGTGACCCTCGCCCGTAGCGGCGACGAGACGGGCGTCGTCGAGATGGACCTGGCCGCCGACGGGCCGCACCTGCTCATCGCGGGCACCACGGGATCCGGGAAGTCGGATCTCCTGCTGTCCCTCCTGCTGGGGGCCGCGGCGCACCACCCGCCGGCCGAGGTCGCGTTCCTGCTGCTGGACTTCAAGGGCGGTGCGTCGTTCGGTCCGCTGGGCGCGCTCCCCCACACGATGAGCCTGGAGACCAACCACGTGGGAACGGCCTCGTTGCGGGCGCTGAGCGCCATCCGGGCGGAGCTGAATCGCCGCGAGGCCCTCTTCGCGGAGGCCGGGGTCAGCGACTATCCCGGCTTCCGCCGCCGCCATCCGGACGCGGCGCTGCCTCGGCTCGTCGTGGCGATCGACGAACTGCGCGTGCTCGTGGACGACCACCCGGACGCAGCCGCCGTCCTGCAGCGTCTGGCCGCCACGGGCCGTTCCCTCGGCTTCCACCTCATCCTGGCCACGCAGCGGGCCACGGGTGCGGTGGGCTCGGACCTGCGCTCGAACCTGGGCAGCACGATCGCCCTGCGCACCGCGACGGAGCAGGAGTCGTGGGACCTCGTGGGCACGGCCGCCGCGGCCCGGCTCGACCCGCGTCGCCCCGGCTCCGCGATCCTCTCGACGGCGGGGCGCCCGACGGTCTCGTTCCGCGCATCCCAGTGGACGGTCGACGGCGGCACGCCCGTGTGGCGGCGGCTGGGCGAGGCCGCGGCCGCCCCGGCCGTCGCCCCCTGGGAGGCCGTCGTCTCGGTCCTGGTGGAGAACTACGCGGCGGGTGACTGGCCCACACCCCCGCCCGTGGTCACCCCCGCCCTGCCGGAGCGCTGGGTGCCGGACCGCGCTCGCCGGGCCGAGGCCACGGCCCTGGCCCTGCTCGACGACGCGGCCCACGGCCGGCACCGTCCCTGGCGGTGGCCGACCGGCGCGGAGGGACGCACCGCATGGATCGTCGAGGCCGCGGGCGGTCGCGCGGAGACGCTGGCCGCCGTCGTCGAAGTGGCGCTGCGCAGCGGCCGGCCGGTGGCCGTGCTGGACGGCACCGGGGAGGCCGCGGCGGCCGCGCGGTCCGGGACGCCGGTGCTGACCCCGGACGCCGAGGGGGCCGGGGAGGCCGCCCTGGCCCGCCTGCGCGAGCTCGCGGCCGCCGGCGGCACGGCGGTGATCACGGGCTGGAACGCGTGGTCCGGCCTGCGCGTCGGGGACACCTACCGCACGGTCGAGGAGGACGTGCACGACTGGCTCGGCCGTCCGACCGCCGCCGGCCTGCGGTTGGCGGTGTTCGGCGGCCGAGAGCTGGCGACGGGCCGGCTGCTGCTGCACCTGCCCCACCGCTTCTTCGTGCCGGCCGGGACGAACGCCGAGCACCGGCTCATCTGGCCCCGGCTGACCGAGGTCGAGCCCCTGCCGGGGCGGGCCGTGCACATCAGTCCCGCCGTCCCCGAACCCGGCATGCCCTGCCAGCTCGCGTCTCCCGCCCCGGCGTGACCGCACTGACGGCGATTCCCGTGTGACCGCAGCGGAACGGTGGACTCAGCTCCGACGTCCACCCGGCGAGACGTTCTCCCGTCCTCCGTCGAACGTGGATGCCGTGGTCGAGGTCGCCAGGAGCAGTCGGACAGGGCGCCCCTTCGTCGCCGTACGTCCGAAGCGGCCGCGGCATCGTCCGGCGAAGACGTCCCGAAGGTCGCAGGACGGATGAGGCCAGGAGGCCGCTGCCCGCTCCTGCCTCGAGCAGCCCCGTGACCGATCGCACGAGTGCCTCGGCACTCATGCAGAAGATTCCTCGCCGCTCGCTCGCGCAGTCTCCGACCGCGCGACGTGAAGACTGAGACGGTGCTGTCCTGGGGCCGCCGAGACGAGAACCCAGGGCACCAGTCGGGGAAGCACTGCGCTTGCCCTCCACGCAATGAGCGCCAACTCACCCGTGGCGACAGACGCGAGCCACCTCTCTTCTTCGCCCCCGATCACCCACCCGCACTCTGGGGCAGCCGCTCACCGCGGTCTACGCTCTGACCCATGGCGCAGATCGTCCTCTTCCACCACGCCCTCGGTCTCACAGACGGCGTGCGCGCGCTCGCCGAACAGATCGCCAGCGGCGGTCACACCGTCCACACCCCTGACCTCTACGACGGCCGCACGTTCGCCACCGTGGACGAGGGTGTCGCCCACGCCCAGCACCTCGGCTTCGAGGAGATCGGCCGACGCGGCATGCGGGCGTGTGCCGAGCACCAGGAGGCCTCCGTCGTCGCGGGCATCAGCATGGGCGTGATGCCCGCCTGGCGTGCCGCCCAGGTGGTCCCCGGCTTCCGCGCGTGCATCGCCATGGCCGGCGTCCTGGCCCTCGACGCCTACGCCCCGCTCTGGCAGCCCCACACCGCCCTGCAGATCCACCTCGGCACCCGCGACCCCTGGGCCCTCGAGGGCGACCTCGAGACCGCCCGCTCCTACGCGGCCACCGCCGAGCACCCGGACCGCCCCGCCGACCTCTTCGAGTACGACACGGACCGGCACCTGTTCATGGACTCCTCCACCGCGGACTTCGACGCGGACCTCACCGCCGTGCTGGTCCGCCGCATCCACGAGCTCCTGGCCTGACGCGCGGAGCGGGTCCGGCTCAGGCGGGACGCCGCCCGCGCATCACCGTCGCCAGGGCGGCCAGCAGCACGAGCACGAAGCCCGCGGCCGCCGCGAACACGTAGCCCGCGGACGGGGCGACGCCGTCGATGAACACGCCGGCCAGCGGGGCGCCCATGGCGGCGCCGGCGGTCATGGCCGAGCCGTAGAAGCCCATCGCCTCGCCGCGCCGCTCCTCCACCACGAGGTGCGAGAGCCGGGACGAGGCCGAGGCCAGGGTCGGCGCCGTCAGCAGACCCGAGGGGATCGAGGCCAGCGCGAGCGCCCACACCCCGTCCACGAGCGCGAGCGGCACCGTCGCCACGGCGAACAGCGCCATCAGCAGGTACGGGTGCACCTGGCGGCCCCAGGCCCCATAGAAGAGCCCGCCCACGGCGGAGGCGCCGCACCAGAACGCGTACACCAGACCCACCGACGCCGCGGCGCCCTGCGACTCCAGCTCGGCCACCATCGAGACCTCGGTGCCGACCATGACGATCCCGGCCGCCATCGACACCACGAGCACACCGAGCACCTCCGGCCCGACCCAGGAGAAGTGGGTCCGCCGCCACTGCCGCAGCCGCTCGGCCCGGGCCCGGCGCGGCGCCGTCGTCGGCCCGGAGCCGTCCGCGGCGATGACGGGCAGCGACCCGGTGACCAGGGGGATGGCCTCCGTGATGGCCGGCAGCGCACCGGTCGCCAGGCTGGGGGCGGCCATCTCCACGTGCATGGGCGCGGCGGTCACCGCCTGGGCGATCGCCTCCTGACGGTCCTGCTCCTCGGTGTAGGGATCCTCGGTCGCCGGTCCGACGACGGCCAGCTGACTCGACCGTGTCGGCGGGTTGAACCACATCAGCAGGATGCCACCCAGCGCGCTGGAGAGGCCGACGATGGTCAGGCCGAGGGCACTCGACCACGTGGCCGCGACGACGGCGCCCAGCGCCGGGCCCATCATGAAGATCGTCTCCGTGACGATGGAGTCCAGGGCAAACGCCGTCTGCCGGTCCTTGCCGTGGGTGAGCACGCCGAGTCCCTGCCGGACGACGGAGAAGATCGGCAGTGAGAACACGCCGCCCAGGAACACGGCCAGGAGCATCGGCCAGAACGGCAGCCACGGGACGATCGGCCAGATCACGGCCTCCGCGATCACGGAGGGCAGCAGTGCACGGCGCAGCCCCTTCGCGTCCACCACGCGGCCCCGCCACGGCGAGCCCACCGCGATGCCCAGCGTCATCGCCGCCCCGGCCAGGCCGGCCTGGCCGTAGCCCAGGCCCAGCGTGAGCGCCACGTGGAGGGTGAGGATCACCCCGGCCGCGGTGTGCGGGAAGCGGGCGATGAACCCCACCGCCAGCAGATGGCGGATCCGAGGGTCCTGCAACAGCCGTCCGTACGCTCCGAAGTCCACCGTCGAATCCTATGGGAGGCGTCAAGGCACGCCCCGGAGGCGCCGCCGAGACGGCCGCGCGCTCGGCGGACTCAGCCGTTGCTGCGCCGGTCCTTGGCCCGGATCAGGTCGAGGGCGATGGCCGTGCCGAGCACGGCGCAGCGCACCACGGGCGGCATGCCGGGGTCCAGGCGCATCTCGTACCGCGAGCGCCCGGCCAGGGCGTTCATGACACCTCCGAATTGCGCGGTCACGCGGGCGATCGGCCGCTGCCCCACGGTCATGGTGTAGTCGTGGTCCCACAGGTCGCCGGTCACCGCGAAGCACGTGCCGTCCACGACCTCGACGCTCACGGACGTCCGCAGGAACGCGATCTGGCGGACGAGGTTGGCGAAGGGCAGCCCGTCGGCGTCCAGGATCGCGAAGCGGTCGCGGCCGAACGTGGCCGGGTCGGCGAGGCGGAAGAGCACGCGGCCGTCGTCACCGTCGACCACGTCGAAGCTGCGGTTCCCCATCAGCATTCGGCCCAGGCCCCCGCCCGTAGTGACCACCGAGACGACGGTGCGCCCGTCCGGGTCCGTCACCTGGATGTCGTTGGACAGGAAGCTCGTCACCTGCTGCAGGATGAGGACGTCCGTGTGGGCGAGGCGACCGGCGTCGAAGGCGGGGCTCATGGGACCAGTCTGCCGTGTCGGGCCCTGCGGAATATTCAGGACGGGGCGGCTCGTTGTGCGGTATAGTTCATTTTTGAAGAACACGGCGACGGCGCGGCCGGCACCGTGAGACCCGCCCCCGGGCACACTGAGGAGCACACCATGCAGTTCGGCGTCTTCACGATCGGCGACATCACCGCCGATCCGACGAACGGGACCGCCCCCACCGAGCATCAGCGGATCAAGGACACCGTCAAGATCGCCCGCCACGCCGAGCAGGCGGGCTTCGAGGTGTTCGCGACCGGCCAGCACCACAACCCGCCCTTCGTGGCCCCGGGCAACCCGCCCACGCTGCTGGCCTACCTGGCCGCGCAGACCGAGACCCTCCAGCTCTCCACGGCGACGACCCTGATCACCACCATGGACCCGGTGCGTCTGGCCGAGGACTACGCGTACCTGCAGCACCTCGCCGACGGTCGCGTGGACCTGACGATGGGCCGCGGCAACACCGGCCCCGTGTACCCGTGGTTCGGCAAGGACATCCGCCAGGGCATCCAACTCGCCGTGGAGAACTACAACCTCCTCTACCGCCTGTGGCATGAGGAGACCGTGGACTGGAGCGGCAACCACCGCACCCCGCTGCAGGACTTCACCCTCACCCCGCAGCCCCTGGACGGCGTCGCCCCCTTCGTGTGGCACGGCTCCATCCGCTCCCCCGAGATCGCCGAGCAGGCCGCCTACTACGGCGACGGCTACTTCCACAACAACATCTTCTGGAACAAGGAGCACGTCATCCAGATGGTGCGCCTGTACCGCCAGCGCTACGAGTACTACGGCCACGGCAAGGCCCATCAGGCGTACGTGGCCCTGGGCGGCCAGGCCTACATGGCGAAGAACTCGCAGGACGCCGTGGCGGAGTTCCGCCCCTACTTCGACAACGCGCCGGTCTACGGCCACGGCCCGTCCCTCGAGGACTTCTCGAGGATGACGCCCCTGACGGTCGGCTCGCCGCAGCAGGTCATCGAGCGCACGCTCACGTTCCGCGACTGGGTGGGCGACTACCAGCGTCAGATGTTCCTCATCGACCACGCCGGCCTGCCCACGGACACCGTCCTGCGGCAGATCGACCTCTTCGGCGAGGAGGTCCTGCCCGTGCTGCGCAAGGAGTTCGACGCTCTGAAGCCGGACGACGTCCCGGCGGCCCCGACCCACGAGTTCCTCGTGGCACGCGCCCGCCGCGGCGAGGCTCCCGTGCCCGGCGGCAAGGAGGGATCGCAGGCCCAGCTCGACCGCGCGGCGGCCGCCGAGCAGCGCGCCACCGCCGATGCCGCGAAGGGCGGTGCCGCGCAGTGACCACCCCCGGCGCCCCCGATGCCTCCGCCCCGTTCACGCCGCAGGCCCGGCACCTCGCCGTGGTCTCCGGCGGGTCCGGGGACCCGTCCCAGACCCGCATGCTCGCCGAACGCATGGCGGAGTCCGCCTCGGCGGCGCTCTCCGAGCACGGCGTGGTCCCGCAGATCCACCTGATCACGCTGCGGGAGCTCGCCGTGGACATCGCGCAGGCCCTGGTGACCTTCGCCATCTCCCCGGCCCTGCGCGCCGCCCTGGACGAGGTCGCCCAGGCCGACGCCGTCATCGCGGTCTCGCCCACGTACAAGGCCTCCTACTCGGGCCTGTTCAAGTCCTTCTGGGACCTCGCGGAGCCCACGTCCGTCGTCGGGGTGCCCGTGCTCCTCGGCGCCACCGGCGGCACCGCCCGCCACTCGCTCATGATCGACACCGCCATGCGGCCGCTGTTCGCCTACCTCAAGGCCCGCATCGTGCCGACCGCGGTCTTCGCGGCCTCGGACGACTGGGGCGAGGCGGCCGGCGTGCAGGCCTCGATGCGGACCGACCCGCTGCAGTCCCGCATCCGGGCCGCCGGACGCGACCTGGCCGAGATCACCCTGAGCCGCCCCCCGCGGGCACGCGCCGCCGCGCCCGCGGACATCGACCTGGAGGTGACCCCCTTTGAGCAGCTCCTCAACCCCGGCCCCTGAGCCCGCCGCGCAGGACGCGGCGCCGGCGGAGCCCGACGGCGGCTGGTTCGGCTCCGCATCGGAGGCGCACCGCCCGGTGGACCCGCCCAAGCGCGCCTGGCGCGCCTACTTCGAGGCCACCCAGATGCTCACGGAGGTGGTGGAGCGCCGCCTGAAGCAGGACTGCGGCATGTCGCTGGCCGACTACAACCTGCTGCTGCTCCTCTACGAGTCCCCCGAGGGCCGGCTCCGGCTGGGAGAGCTGGCGTCCCGGATGGTTTTCTCCCCGTCGCGCATCACCTACCAGGTGAAGACGCTCGTGGCCCGCGGCCTGATCGACCGCCGCCCGGTGGCCTGTGACCGGCGGGGCTTCGAGGCCGTCCTCACCGACGAGGGCCGGTCCGCCTTCCGGCGCGCCGCGATCGAGCACGCCCGGCAGGTGGACGAGCTCTTCCTCGGCGACCTGGCGCCGGGCGAGGCGGAGTCCCTCACCCGGATCT
Source organism: Micrococcus sp. GbtcB5 (assembly GCF_019091605.1). NCBI lineage: Bacteria > Bacillati > Actinomycetota > Actinomycetes > Micrococcales > Micrococcaceae > Micrococcus > Micrococcus sp. GbtcB5. Next base: position 43,124 of record NZ_JAGXJK010000001.1, on the reverse strand, counting down.
TCTCCCGCCTGGGGCGGCGGCTCGAGGGGCTGTGCTGACCGCGTCCCCACCTGGCCGGGGCCGCCCCGGGACGTGACGAGGCCCGGTGATCCGTGCGGGATCACCGGGCCTCGTCGTGTCGTTCGGGGCGGAATCGATCAGCCGACCAGCTGACCGCCCAGGGTCACGGTGGCGTCCGTGGCGGCGCCGGCGGCGTCGACCACGGTGACCACCACGGAGCCGCCCGCGGGCACCTCGGCCGGCACGGGCAGCCAGGCGCGGTACTCGCCGGTGAGGTCCAGGCCGTCCTGGCCGAGGACCGTGCCGTCGGCGTCGTAGGCCGTGACGGTGACGGAGGCGAAGCCGCCCTGATCCGTCTGCGCGACCACCTGGGTGCCGTAGGCGACACCCTCGGCGGGCGCGGCCACGACGTCGGTCACGCCCGGCGCAGCGGCCTCGGCGACCGGGGCCTCAGCAGCGGGGGCCGCCTCGGCGGCCTCCTCCTCCGCGGCGGCCTCGGCGCGGGCCTTGAGCTCGGCCGCGATGGCCTCCTCCTCAGCCGGCGTGAACTCGGTCAGCTCGGACTCGTCCACGGCGGGCTCGCCGCCGGTGGGCAGGTCCTCGTCGGCCACGGGGCCCGCGACGTCGGCGATCGCCGGGGCGGTCTCGGCGGCCGGAGCGGTCTCCGCGGCCGCGGCGGTCTCGGCGGCGGGCGCCGCGGAGGCGTCCAGCGCGTCGAGGGACTCGACCGGGACCATGATCGAGGACATCGCCTGGGCGTCGCAGCCCACCACGTTGCCCTCGGCGTCGAAGGTCACCGGGGCGATGCCCGAGATGACCCCGACCACCCGCTGCTGGGCGTCATAGACGGCCCCGCCCGAGTCGCCGGCGTAGGTCGAGGCGGTGTCGAGGGCAACCTGATCCGCGTACGCGTCGTCGCAGACCGTGGCGGCCTCGAAGGTCTGCGTGTGGGACACGGTGTTCGGCGCGCCCAGCGGCACGGACGAGCCGTGGGTGTAGACGGTCTCGCCCACACCGATGGACGAGGCCGGCCGCGTGGACCAGTCGCCCACGACGTCGACGTCGTCGGCCAGGGCCACGCGGACCGCGTCCACGCCCGAATCGCCGGGCAGTGCCGAGACGGTGCCGATCGCGGTGCCGTCGACGTCGCGGACGGTCGAGCCGATCTGCCATTGGCCCGCACCACAGTGGGCCGCGGTGTAGGCGGTGGCGTCGTCGACGATGGTCAGACTGCACGCCCCGGCCGGCGCGGTGATCGCCGAGCCCTGGGTGAGCGTGGTCTGCGCGAGGGCGGGGCCGGCACCGGCCACCACCACCGCGCCCAGCGCCGCGGTGGCGACGCCGGTCAAGGTTCTGGTTCTCATGGGTACTCCTCGGAGGATGGGAGGCATGGGGCCGGCGCGCGGCGCACGGCCTCCAGGATGGGGTGGGGCCACCACGGGCCCTCCCCTCCCCCTCAACGGTACCGGACAGGCCGGGCGACCGATCAGGGTCGGCGGACCGTGATCTCCACGGAGTCGGCCCGCTCGGCCAGCAGCGGCAGGTCTGCCAGGAGGGTCTTGAGCGTGGCCGTCATCAGGCGCACCCCGGCCGCGTCGGCGTCCCGGGTGGGCATCGCGACGATCTGCAGCTCGGGCCCGGCCCCGCCTCCGTTCATCACCGCGCCGGAGCCCGTGTGCGTGGCCACCCCCGACCCGGGTGCGAGGCCCAGGTTGAGCAGGTTCGGGACCAGGTCGGCGACCTCGGCGATCTCGTCCGCGATCTCCTGGTCCCGATAGGCGGGGGTCCACTCCCTCTGCTGGGCGAGCGACCACACGGCCGGGCGTCGCACCACGTACGTGTGCTCGGCGCCGGCGTCGATGACGACGAGCTCACAGCCCTCGTCCACGGCGGACAGGCAGGCACGCGGCAGCCACACGGCCACGGGTCGGGCGACCGGGTTCCATGCCGTCAGCGCGGGCACGTTCGTGAACACCGGCAGCGCCTGCCGGCCGTCCGGCGCGCGCATGGTCACGAGGGCCACGTCCGCGGCCTTGTCCCCGTGCGCCGCGACGTCGTGCTCGTGACCGGTGTGGTCGGCGTGGTCGTGGACGTCGTCCTCGTCCACGGCAAGGGTGGGCACGACGGCGGCGAACACGCGGATGCGCGCGAGCACCTCCGTCACCTCCCGCTCACCGGCGGAGCCGTCCGTCAGGGCCGACATGACGGCGGTCCACTCGGCCGGGCTGGTGCCGTCGTCCTCGTCGAACACGTGCAACGGGTTCGCGGAGCCGTCCACGCCGGGGCCGGAGAGGTCACGGCCCTGCCACGGGACGCCCGCGGTGTCCGCGGTGTTCTCGCCCGCGGTCTTCTCCCGCATGCGGTCGAGTGCGGCCCGGATGTGCCCCGGCAGCTCCCGGGCCGCCGGATGCGGCACCGCGACCGTCTCGTCGATCGGACCGAGCCCGTCGTCGCGGGCCAGGCCGCCGTCGTCGTGCGAGCCCGTCACGGGGCGACCGGGCCGGGCTGCTCGGAGCGCGCCTGCTCCACCGTGGCGCCGCCGGCGACGGCCAGCGCCTGCTCCAGGCTGAAGCGGCCGGCGTACAGCGCCTTGCCCATGATCGCGCCCTCGACGCCCTGGCCGGTCATGGCCGCGAGCGCGGCAACGTCCTCGAGGGAGGAGATGCCGCCCGAGGCGACGACCGGCTTCGCGGTCTTCGCGCAGACCTGGGCGAGCAGCTCCGTGTTCGGCCCCTTGAGCGTGCCGTCCTTCGTGACGTCGGTGACCACGTAGCGGGCGCAGCCGGCATCCTCGAGGCGGGCGAGCACCTCCCAGAGGTCGCCGCCCTCCTTGGTCCAGCCGCGGGCGGCGAGCGTGGTGCCGCGCACGTCGAGGCCCACGGCCACCCGGTCGGCGAAGCGCTCGATGACGCGCGCGGTCCAGTCCGGGTCCTCGAGGGCGGCGGTGCCCAGGTTCACGCGCGCCGCACCCATCTCGAGGGCGTTCTCGAGCGAGGCGTCGTCGCGGATGCCGCCGGACAGCTCGATCTTCACGCCGATCTCCTCCACCACACGGCGCATGACCTCGCGGTTGTCACCGCGACCGAAGGCCGCGTCCAGGTCCACGAGGTGGATCCACTCCGCGCCGGCGCGCTGCCAGTCCAGGGCGGCGGTGACCGGGTCGCCGTACGAGGTGGCGCTGCCGGCCTCGCCCTGGACGAGGCGGACGGCCTGGCCGTCCTGGACGTCGACGGCGGGCAGCAGCTCGAGGGCGGGGGCGTTCGGGGTCATGGGGTTCCTCTCGGGTGGGGCGGCCGGCGCGGTCAGGCGCCGACGGTCAGGAAGGAGGCGGCGATGGCCATGCCGGCCAGCACGAGGACGATCACGATGGCCCACAGCGGCGCCTTCTGCGTGCGCATGGACCAGGCGGCGCCGAGCAGCAGCCCGCCGAGGGCGAGGTAGAGGACGGACCAGTAGGGCATCAGAGGGTCTCCAGCCAGTTGCGCAGCAGCTGCAGCCCGGCGTCCCCGGACTTCTCGGGGTGGAACTGCGTGGCCGACAGGGGGCCGTTCTCCACGGCGGCGATGAAGTCCGCGCCGTGGTGCGCCCAGGTGACCTGGGGCGGACGCATGGCGGAGATCGTCTGGTCGAACTCCCATTCGAGCACGCCGTAGGAGTGGACGAAGTAGAACCGCTCGTCCTCGATGCCCGCGAAGAGGGCGCTGCCCTCGGGCGGCCGGACGGTGTTCCAGCCCATGTGGGGCAGGACCTCGGCGGGCAGCTCGGCGACGACACCCGGCCACTCCCCCATGCCTGCGGTGCGCTCGCCGTGCTCGACGCCGGCGTCGAAGAGGATCTGGTGGCCCACGCAGATGCCGAGGACGGGTCGGCCCCCGGCCACGCGGCGGCCGATCCAGCGGGTGCCGCCGACCTCGGTCAGTGCCCGCATCACGGACGCGTACGCCCCGACGCCGGGCACGAGCAGCCCGTCGGCCTCCTGCACGGCCTGCGGATCGCGCGTGAGCTCGACCTCCGCGCCGGCCCGCTCCACGGCACGCAGCGCCGAGTGCACGTTGCCCGAGCCGTAGTCCAGGACGGCGACGCGCGGCCGCACGCCGGGGACGGTGGTGGGGCGGGCCATCAGAGGGCGCCCTTGGTGGAGGGCACGCCGGTCATGCGGGGGTCGTCCTCGACGGCGGCGCGCAGGGCGCGGGCGAAGGCCTTGAACTGCGCCTCGACGATGTGGTGCGGATCCCGGCCTCGCACGACGTCCATGTGGAGGCAGATCGCCGCGTGGTACGTGATCGACTCGAACACATGGCGGGTCATGGAACCGGTGAAGTGCCCGCCGATGAGGTGGTACTGCTGGCCCTCGGGCTCGCCCTCGTGCACGAGGTACGGCCGGCCGGAGACGTCGACGACGGCGCGCGCCAGCGCCTCGTCCAGCGGCACGGACGCCTCGCCGAAGCGGCGGATGCCGGACTTGTCCCCGAGCGCGGTCTTGAGCACCTCGCCCAGGGTGATGGCGACGTCCTCGACCGTGTGGTGCACGTCGATGTGCGTGTCCCCGGTGGCACGGACCGTCAGGTCGATCTGGGAGTGCCGGGACAGCGCGGTGAGCATGTGGTCGTAGAACGGCACGGTGGTGGAGATCTCAGCGCGGCCGGTGCCGTCCAGATCCATCTCGACGTACACGTCCGACTCGCTCGTGGTGCGCGTCATGCGCGCACGGCGTCCGGAGATCAGCTCGGCTGCCACGGGTCCTCCTCGGGCTGGGTCCGCACCGGTCCGGGACGGGTGCGGGGGGATGCGGGTGCGCGCGGCCGGTGCCGGCGGGACGGGGTGCCGCGCGCGCTGTCCCCATCCTAGGGAGCCGGGCGGACGCCCAGACTCCGGTGACGCCTCAGGACCGGTGCCCGGTCTCGCCGAGGACCTCCTCGAGAGCGGTGAGGAACGCCGTCGTCTCCGGCTCGGTGCCGGCGGTGACGCGCAGGTGGTGCGGGATGCCGACGTCCCGCACGAGGACGCCGCGGTCGAGCAGGCGGCGCCACACGTCGGAGGCGTCCTCGAGGTGACCGAAGAAGACGAAGTTCGAGTCGGACACCGAGGGCCTCAGTCCCAGGCCGCGCAGGGTGGAGACGATGCGGTCGCGCTGGGCCTTGATGTCCTCCACGGTGCGCAGCAGCGCGTCCACGTGGTCGAGGGCGGCCTCCGCCGTGGCCTGCGTGACCGCGGAGAGGTGGTACGGCAGGCGCACCAGGCGCAGGGCGTCGGCGACGGCGGGGTCCGCGGCCAGGTAGCCCAGGCGCGCGCCGGCCAGGGCGAACGCCTTGGACATGGTGCGCGTGACGATCAGCCGCTCACGGCCGGGCAGGAGGGTCAGCGCGGAGCGGGTGCCGGCGAGGGCGAACTCCGCGTAGGCCTCGTCCACGACGACCATCGCGCCGGGCCCGCCGGCGGCCTCGTTCTCCGCCTGCGCGGCGTACACGGCCTCGATGGTCGCCAGGTCCAGGGCGGTGCCCGTCGGGTTGTTGGGCGAGGCCAGGAAGACGACGTGCGGGCGGTGCTCCCGCACCATGGCCGCCGCGTGCTCGGCGCTGAGGGTGTGGTCCGCGGCGCGGCCGCCGTCCACGAACCCGGTGTCCGTGCCGCCGGCCAGCAGCGGGTACATGGAGTACGAGGGCAGGAAGCTCAGCAGTGTCCGCCCGGGGCCGCCGAAGGCCTGGAGGATCTGCTGCAGGATCTCGTTGGAGCCGTTGCCGGCCCAGACGTGGTCCGCCGTGAGGCCGTGGCCGAGGTAGCCGGCGAGCGCACGTCGCAGCCCCGTGAACTCGCGGTCCGGGTAGCGGTTCAGCCCCCCGGCGACAGCCGCGACCCGCTCGGCGATGGCGGTGGCGACCTCCTCCGGCACCGGGTGCGTGTTCTCGTTGGTGTTGAGCATGTACGGCACGTCCAGCTGGGGTGCGCCGTAGGGGCTCAGGCCGCGGAGGTTCTCACGCAGGGGCAGAGAGCTGAGGTCGGTCATGGCCGCCAGTCTAGGAACCGTGGAGGGCGAGGCCCGCCGTGCGTCACCGCGTGGCCGGGACGAACAGCTCCTCGCCCGGGGCGGGGGCCCGGCCCTCGAGTCCGTTGAGCTCGTCGATCGCGGCGATCACCTCGTAGACGTCCGCCTCCGGAGCCACCGTGGTGGCGATGGTCCACAGGCTGTCCCCGGGCATGACCGTGACGGACTGGGTGGCAGGCCCCGCGGTGTCCGCGGACACCGCGGCGGGCGACAGCAGCACACCCAGGAAGAAGGCGGCCGCCAGCGTGGTGGCCACGGCCGCGGCGATCACGGGGATCCCCCGCAGCACGAGGCGGCCGCGGCGGGTCAGACGGATGGTGGCCGGACGCGGCCGCGCGGTCGCGGGCGAGCCGGCGAACTGGGCGGTGGTGAGCGTCATGGTGTCCTCCTCCGGGGCGAGTGCCCTCCAGGCGATCGAACATCTGTTCGAATCCGTTCGAGTACTTTTCTAGCACAGGTGTTCGAGACACGCCACGACGAGATCGAACATATCTTTGAATGAGAGGCGGCTCTCCTCTAGGCTCGAGGCGATGCACGGACGCCCCGGAACGCCCCCGGGGACCGCCAGGACACAGGCAACCAGCGGGGGCGGACACGGTAAGCGCCCGGACGGCAGCCGGACGCCGGAACACGAGGCCGGCCACCATCACCCCCGGGAGAACGGACGGCAGCCATGAGCACCACCGACGATCAGCCGGCGGCGCGCGCGCCGCTCACCGACCGCCAGCGGCGGATCGTGCAGACCATCCGGGACGCGATCGCCGACCACGGCTACCCGCCCTCCATGCGCGAGATCGGCGACGCCGCGGGCCTGGCCTCGCTCTCCTCCGTCACGCACCAGCTGGGCCGTCTCGAGCGGCACGGCTACATCCGGCGCGACCCCGGACGCCCGCGTGCCCTCGAGGTGCTGCTCGACGTGGACGGCACCCCGCTGGGCGAGGCCGCCTCCCCCGCCGCTGCGCCGTCGTCGCAGGTCTCCACGATCCCCGCGTGGCACACCGGCACGGACGAGGCGGACAGCGTGCCGGTCCCCTGGGTCGGCCGCATCGCGGCGGGCGGCCCCGTCCTGGCCGAGCAGCAGGTCGAGGACGTCATGGCGATCCCGCGACGCCTCACGGGCGAGGGCGAGCTGTTCATGCTGCGTGTCACGGGTGACTCGATGGTGGACGCCGCGATCTGCGACGGCGACTGGGTGGTGGTGCGCCGGCAGGAGACGGCGGAGAACGGCGACATCGTCGCGGCCCTCCTCGACGACGAGGCCACCGTGAAGACCTTCCGCCGCCGTGACGGGCACACCTGGCTCCTCCCCCAGAACACGGCCTACGAGCCCATCCTCGGCGATCACGCCACCGTGATGGGGCGGGTCGTCACGGTCCTGCGTTCGCTCTGACCGGCTCCCTCCGGCCGGGCCGACGGCCCGAGGCCGAGCGAGGTCAATCGCCCGAGGCGAGCCGTGCCAGCACCCCGCGGACGACGTCGCGGTCCGTGGTGCGCCAGAAGTCCGGCAGGGCGCTCGTGATGTAGCCGCCGTACCGCTCGGTGGCCAGGCGGGGGTCCAGCACGGCCACCACGCCGCGGTCCGTCACGGAGCGCACGAGGCGCCCGGCGCCCTGGGCCATGCGCACGGCCGCATGCGTGGCGGAGATCCGCATGAACCCGTTGCCGCCGTGCCGGGCGACGTCCCGGGTGCGGGCCTGGGAGAGCGGGTCGTCCGGCCGCGGGAACGGGATGCGGTCGATCACCACGAGCCGCAGCGAGTTCCCCGGCACGTCCACGCCCTGCCACAGGCTCATGGTCCCGAACAGGGACGTGTCCGGCTCCTCGGAGAACTGGCGCACGAGGGCGGAGAGGGTCGCGTCCCCCTGGCACAGGATCGTGGTCTTCGGCCCGAGCCGACGGCGCATCTCGGCGGCGGCGTCCTCGGCCGCCCGGCGCGAGGAGAACAGGCCGAGGGCCCCACCCCGCGACGCCCTCAGGAGCGCCTCGAGCTCATCGAGGGACTCGGGCGAGGCCGTGCGGCCGGGCCGGGGCAGGTGCCGGGCCACGTAGAGCACCCCCTGACGCGGGTAGTCGAAGGGGCTGCCGACGTCGAGGGCCTCGAACTTCGGGGCGTCCGGGCCGGCCAGGCCCACGTCGCCGGCCACCGAGTCGAACCGGCGCTCCCCCGAGCCCACGGTGAGCGTGGCGGAGGTGAGCACCGTCGTCGCCTTGCCGAACAGGCCCTCCCGCAGCTTGCCGGCCACCGAGAGCGGGGCCACGTAGAGCTGGGGCGGGTCGGTCTCGTCCCCCGGCTGCCAGCCCACGCCGGGCTCGAAGTGGCCGGGGCGGGTGGCCCACAGCACCTCGGGGAAGTCGGCCTCGGGCCGGGCGGCGAGCATGCGCTCCACCACCTCGAGGACCTCGAGGATCCGCGAGCGCGCCATCTGCCGTCCGCCGTCGGCGTCGGCCTCCTTGTCCTTGTCCTGGCCGAGGTCGGACAGGCACTGACGCGCGGCCATGAGGACGCCGGTGAGGGCCTGCTCCTGCACCTCGTCCGGGCCCGCGGCGATCAGGCCGGACGGGGTGTCCGTGAACGCGCGGTCCAGGGCCGCCCCGGCCTCGATCAGATCCTCGACGGCCACGGTGGTGTGGCGGCGCAGCGAGGTGGCCGCGCCGTGCACGATCGACCCGGACAGCTGCCCGGTGACCGCACCGGTCACCCGGTCCTGCAGCTCGTGGGCCTCGTCCACGACGACGGCCGAGTACGCCGGCAGGACCGCGAGCCCCTCGAAGGCGCTGATGGCGAGCATCGCGTGGTTGGTGACCACGACGTCCGCGTCCGCCGCGTCCGCGCGGGCCCGCTCGGAGAAGCACTCCTCGGCCTGGGGGCAGCGGGACGCGCCGAGGCAGTCGACTGCGGAGACGGAGACCTGCCGCCACGCGCGGTCGGTGACGGGGACCTCGAGGTCGTCGCGGTCCCCGGTCTCGGTCTGGTCCGCCCACGCCCGCAGGTACATGACCTCCTTGCCCAACAGGGAGGAGGGCCCGGCGGCGCCGTCCGTGGCGGAGCCGATCACCCCGCCGTCGTCGGCGACCGTGAAGAGGGCTTCCTCGCCCTCATCCCCGGGGTAGCCGCCGTCCACCTTGTGGCGGCACAGGTAGTTGGAGCGGCCCTTGACCAGGGCGACGACGGGCTCGCGAGGCAGCTCGTCCTTGAGCGCCTCGACCAGCCGAGGGGCGTCCCGCTTCATGATCTGGGCCTGCAGCGCGAGCGTGGCCGTGGCGACGACGACGGGGTCCTCCTGCGTCATCGCGTGCTGGAGCGCGGGGATCAGGTAGGCCAGGGACTTGCCGGTGCCGGTGCCGGCCTGCACGAGCAGGTGGCGGCGCGACTCGAGGGCGCGCGCCACCTGCAGCACCATCTCCCGCTGGCCCGCGCGGTGCTGGCCGCCGGTGGCCTGCACCGCGGCGTCCAGCAGGCGCAGCGCCTCGCGCTCGTGCTCCGTGAGTGGCTGCGCGCCGCCCGCCCCGGCTTCCTTCGCCCCGTCGCTCACGACGCGTCCGCCTCCACGACGAACTCGGCGAAGTCCGGCGCGATGTCCTCACGGACCAGCACGGACAGGCGGGTGCCGCCCTCCTCGTAGCCCTCGGCCAGGATCTCCGCGTCCGCCGAGTGGAGGCGGGAGACCAGCTCACCCCGGGTGAACGGGATCAGCAGTTCGAGCCGCACGTCAGGCCGCGGGATGGTGGCCGCGATGGCGCGCTCGAGCTCGTCGATGCCCTCGCCGGTGCGCGCGGAGACCACCACGGCGTGGGGCTCCTTGGCCCGGATCCGGGCGATGACGGCCGGGTCCGCGGCGTCCGCCTTGTTCAGCACGATGATCTCGGGGATCCGGTGCGCGTCCACCTCCGCGAACACGGAGCGCACCGCGGCGATCTGGCCCTCGGGGTCCGGGTGCGAGCCGTCCACGACGTGCAGGATGACGTCCGCGTCCGCGACCTCCTCGAGGGTGGAGCGGAACGCCTCGACCAGCTGCGTGGGCAGGTTCCGCACGAAGCCGACCGTGTCCGAGAGGGTGTAGCCGATGCCGTCCGGCGTCATGGCCTTGCGCACGGTGGGGTCCAGCGTGGCGAACAGGGCGTTCTCCACGAGCACCCCGGCGTGGGTGAGGCGGTTGAGCAGGGAGGACTTCCCGGCGTTGGTGTACCCGGCGATCGCCACGGACGGCACCCGGTTGCGACGACGGTTGGCGCGCTTGGCCTCGCGGGCCGGCTTCATCCCGGCGATGTCCCGGCGCAGCTTCGCCATGCGGGTGCGGATGCGGCGGCGGTCCAGCTCGATCTTGGTCTCGCCGGGGCCACGGGAGCCGATGCCCTCGCCGGCGGCGGCACGGCCGCCGGCCTGCCGGGACATGGACTCGCCCCAGCCGCGCAGGCGCGGCAGCAGGTACTCGAGCTGCGCGAGCTCGACCTGGGCGCGGCCCTCACGCGAACTCGCGTGCTGGGCGAAGATGTCCAGGATCAGCGCGGTCCGGTCGATCACCTTCACCCGCACCACATCCTCCAGCGCGCGGCGCTGAGACGGGGCGAGCTCGGAGTCCACCACCACGGTGTCCGCGCCGGAGAGCGCCACGATCTCGGCGAGCTCCTGCGCCTTGCCCTTGCCGAGGAATGTGGCCGGGTCCGGGGTGGCGCGGCGCTGGATGACGCCGTCGAGCACCTCCGAGCCCGCGGTCTCGGCGAGCGCGGCCAGCTCCCGCAGGGAGTTCTCCGCGTCCTCCGCGGACCCCTCGGTCCAGACCCCCGCCAGCACCACGCGCTCCAGGCGCAGCTGGCGGTACTCGACCTCGGTCATGTCCTCGAGCTCGGTGGACAGGCCCTGCACGCGCTTGAGGGAGTGGCGCGCGGCGAGCTCGTCCTGGTCGCCGTCGGCATCCGTGTGGCCGTCCTCGCCCTCGTCCAGGGCGAGTGCGCGGCCCGCGAGCGCGCCGGAGCGATCCGGGGTCCCGTCGTCGGGGGCGCCCTCGTGGTCCGCGGCCGCGCTGTCCGCGGAGCCGCGCCCGGTCACCTCGCGCTCGGAGGCGCGGCGAGCGTCATCGGCGGCCAGGATGCGGTCGATCACGGCCTGGATCTCGTCCTCGGAGCCGTGGGCGCCCTGGGGGCCGGGGGTGTGCTGGTTCTTCTCAGTCATGGTCTCCTCTGGGCCGCCGCGGTCGGGCGGCCCGATGGTCTCAGGGTAGAGGGGTGCGCGGACGCGTTAGGCAGCTGTCCGCAGGGGGCGGACGTGGCGGGTGACGCGCACGGCCGTGTGGGCAGGGGTCGGCGCCGCGCTGCGACGATCTCGCGGCGGCTCCATTCGCGGGAGGAAGGTGAGCACGCGGCACCGCAGCCACGAGGTCTCGTCGGCGGGCGTGCAGGGGCGGACCACATCGTCCATGGTGGGATCTCCATCAGGTGCCGGGGCGCGCTCGACGGCCTCATCCGAGGCGGGCGCGCGAGGGGGCGGGGGCGGGCAGTGACGCGGGGGCGTCAGCGCAGGAAGATCCACATGGGCGTCGAGTGTACCGGGCGGCGCGTGTGGGCGACAGGGGCCCCGGCGCCCGGTCCGCTGACGACGCGCACGTATCCTGCGGGCATGACCGCGTCCCCCTCCCCTGCCCCGCCGCAGCCCGGCCGGACGGGCCGGGCGACCGTCGTCGTGATGGGCGCGGGCCAGGCGGGGCTGTCCGCCGCCTACCACCTGCGCCGCCGCGGCTTCGTGGGGCTGACTCCGAACGACGACGGCGCCGCCGGCGTCCCCGAGGACGCCCCCGGCACGTTCGTGGTGCTCGACGCGGAGACCGCCCCGGGCGGGGCCTGGCAGCACCGCTGGGACTCGCTCACGATGGCCACCGTCAACCACATCCACGAGCTGCCCGGCGACCCGGTGCCGCCGGCCGACCCGGCCGCGCGCGCCAACGCCCTGCTGCCGGCCTACTTCGCGGACTACGAGGCACGGTTCGCCCTGCCGATCCGGCGGCCCGTGCGCGTGAGGCGCGTCGAGCGGATCGGCGAGCCGGGACGTGCGCGCGGGTTCTTCGTCCGCACGGACGGGGCGCCGGGCACGTGGCGGGCGGACTTCGTGGTCAACGCGACCGGCACCTGGACGTCCCCGCGGTGGCCCTCGGTGCCCGGGATGCGCTCGTTCCGCGGCCGGCAGCTGCACACCCATGACTACGTGTCCAAGGACGAGTTCGCCGGGCAGCGGGTGGTGATCGTGGGCATGGGCGTCTCGGCGACGCAGCTGCTGGCCGAGACCTCCACGGTCGCGGACACCCTGTGGGTGACCCGCCGCGAGCCGCAGTGGCAGGACTCGGCCGCGCCCGGCGCCCTGGCCGAGTCGGTGCGCGGGGTGGACGAACGGACCCGTGCGGGCCTGCCGCCGGGCTCCGTGGTCGAGGCGACCGGGATGCACCGCTCGTCCTGGGTGCGCGAGGCCGAGACACGAGGCGTGCTGGTGCGCCACCCCATGTTCACGGCCGTCGAGCCGGACGGGGTGCGGATGCCCGACGGCTCGTTCGAACCGGCGGACGTGATCCTCTGGGCCACCGGCTTCCGGCCGGCGATCCGGCACCTCGCTCCCCTGCGGCTGCGCACGCCCGCCGGCGGCATCCGCGTGGCGGGCGGGCGCGCCCTGGACGAGCCGCGCCTGTTCCTGCTCGGCTACGGGCCCTCCCAGTCCACGGTCGGGGCCAACCGCGCCGGGCGCGACGCAGTGCGCGCGATCCTCGCGGACCTGGCCGGGCCGGCATCGGGCTGAGGGCCGCCACGACCCGCTGGCTACCATGGTCGCCGTGAGCTCCGCATCCCACTACTTCGACGCCGACCCCTCCGCACCCGAGCGGCGCCGCACCGTGCGGACACGCCTGGCCGGCCGCGACGTCGAGGTCCAGACGGCCAACGGGATCTTCTCCCCGGACGGTCTGGACAAGGGCACCGCGGCCCTGTTCTCGGCCGTGCCCGCGCCGCCGGCGAGGGGCCGGTTCCTCGACGTCGGCGCGGGCTGGGGGCCGGTCGCCCTCACGCTGGCGCTGCGGTCGCCCGAGGCGGAGGTGACCGCCGTCGAGGTCAACGACCGCTCGCTGCAGCTGACCCGCGACAACGCCGCGGCCCTGGGCCTCGGCAATGTCGTGGCACTGCGGCCGGAGGACGTCCCCGAGGGCGCGGAGTTCGACCTCATCTGGTCCAACCCGCCCATCCGGATCGGCAAGCCGGCGCTGCACGCCCTGCTGGAGCGGTGGCTGCCACGCCTGGCCCCCGGCGGCGAGGCCTGGCTGGTGGTGCAGAAGAACCTCGGCGCGGACTCGCTGCTGCCGTGGATCGGCCGGATGCTCGAGGAGCGCGCGCCCGGCCGGTTCACCGCGGAGCGGGCGGACAGCGTCAAGGGCTTCCGGATCCTGCGGGTGGCGCGGGCGCGCTGAGGCGCCGTTTCCCGAACGACAGCGGTCCGTGGCCCGCCGTTTCCCGAACGACAGCGGTCAGGCGGTGAGTTCACCGTCGAAGACGAGCTCGGCCGGCCCCGAGAGGACCACGTGCTCGGCCCCCTCCGGGCCCGGCACGACATCCACGGCCAGCGCGCCGCCGGGCACCTCGACGAGCCACGAGTCCGAGCCCTGGTCGCCCGACCATGCGCGCATCGCCACAGCCGCCGCGCACGCGCCCGTCCCGCAGGACTGGGTCTCGCCCACCCCGCGCTCGTGCACGCGCATCCGCACGCGGCCGACGCCCTCGCGCACGAGCGGCTCGTGCGCGGCCACGAACTCGACGTTCGTCCCGTGCGGCGGGGCGGGGTCCACCTCGGGGGCGCGGCCCAGGTCCAGCCCCTGCAGGTCGGCGAAGGAGGCCAGCGGGACCACGGTGTGGGGGTTGCCCATCGAGATGCTCAGCGCCGGACGCGGATCGGTGAGGCCGTGGGCGAGGACCATCGAGTCCGACGCCGCCTCCTCCGCCAGCTCGGGGTCGAGGTAGGACCAGGGGCCCATGTCGATCGCGTAGCCGTGCTCGAGCCGGGTCACGGCCTTCACGCCGGCGCGCGTGCCGATGGTGATCGCCCGGCCGGGGGCCAGGTCCACGAGGCCCTTCTCGACCAGGAAGTGCACGAAGACGCGCACCCCGTTGCCGCACATCTCGGCGATCGAGCCGTCGCCGTTGCGGTAGTCCATGAACCACTCGGCCTCGGGGTGCTCGGCGAGCAGCGCCTCACCCTCCGGCAGGCGTGCCGAGCGCACGGCGCGGATGACGCCGTCGGCGCCGATCCCCCGGTGCCGGTCAGCCAGCCGTGCGACGCGCTGGGCGTCGAGCTGCGTGTTGCCGTCCGGGTCGGCGATCAGCACGAAGTCGTTGCCCGTGCCATGGCCCTTCGTGAACGGCACGCGCGGCGCGCTCGCGTGGAGGGGGTCCTGGGCGGCGGGCGCCGCGGGCTGCTCGGTCATGGGCCCAGTCTAGGTGGCGCCCCCGGCGACGACGGCGAGCGCCTCCGCCACGACGTCCTCGCCCTGCGCGTCGAGCCAGACGACGCGCGGGTCGGCCCGGAACCAGGTCTCCTGGCGTCGGGCGAACCGGCGCGTGGCCACGACGGTCTGCTCGGCCGCCTCCGCCTCGGTGAGCTCGCCGTCGAGGACGGCGAGCATCTGGGCGTAGCCGATCGCGCGGGACGCGGTCGGTCCCTGCCGCAGCCCGTCCGGCCCGGGGACGTCAAGGCGGCGGACCTCGTCCAGCAGGCCCTCGGCCAGCATGCGCTCCACCCGGGCCGCGATCCGCCGGTGCAGCTCGGCCCGGTCCAGGCGCAGGCCGAGCTGCACCACGGGGGCGACCTCCGGGGCGTACGTGCGCTCCGGCATGAACGCGGAGAACGGGCGGCCCGTCAGCCGGCACACCTCCAGCGCGCGCACGATGCGGCGGGCGTCCTGCAGCCGCTCCGCCGAGACCGGGTCCAGGGCGGCCAGCTCGGCCCTCAGCCCGGCCAGGCCCTCCCGCTGCGCGCGCGCCTCCAGCTCGGCCCGCAGCGCCGGGTCCGTGGGCGGGAACTCGAGCACGTCCAGCGCCGCCCGCACGTACAGCCCGGAGCCGCCCACGAGGATCGGGGTCCGACCCCGCGCGCGGATCTGGTCGAACAGGTCGCGGGCCGCGGACTGGAAGGCCGCCACCGAGGCCTCCTGGCCGACGTCGAGCACGTCCAGCAGATGGTGCGGGACGCCCTCGCGTTCAGCCGGGGTGACCTTCGCCGTGCCCACGTCCATCCCCCGGTAGAACTGCAGGGCGTCCCCGTTGACCACCTCGCCGTCCAGCGCGTGCGCCAGGGCGACGGCGAGGGCGGACTTGCCCGTCGCCGTCGCCCCGACGACGGCGACGACGGGCGGCCGGGCCGCGGCGGCGGGCATCAGGACCGCGGGCGCAGGGTCGGCATGCCGAGGCTCGTGGCACCGGAGCCGCCCGCCGTGCCGGGGGCCGGCGCGCCGCACGATTCGGCCTGGGCGCGGTCCCACGCATCGCCGGCGCGGGAGCGGCGCAGGACGTAGTCCTGTGCGGTCGGGTCGGCGACGGCGAAGAACGGGTGGGCCTCGGTGACCGTCACGGTGACGAAGTCGCCGGGGCGGGGGGTCTCGGCGCCGGCGGGCACGGAGAAGTGCACGAGCCGGTTGTCGGGTGCGCGCCCGGACAGGCGGCCGCGCTCCGCGGCCTTGGAGCCGGAGTCGGCGGTGACGAGCAGCTCCTGGCGGGTGCCGACGAGCGTGGCCATCTCCTCGGCCGAGATCCGGTCCTGCAGGGCCACGAGGCGCTCGAAGCGCTCCTGGACGACGGCCTTGGGCACCTGGTGGTCCATCTCCCCGGCGGGGGTCCCGGGGCGGATGGAGTACTGGAAGGTGAACGCGGAGGAGAAGCGGGAGGCCTCGACCACGCGCATCGTCTCGGCGAAGTCCTCCTCGGTCTCCCCGGGGAAGCCGACGATGATGTCCGTGGTGATGGCGGCGTGCGGGATGCGCTCGCGCACCTTCTCCAGGATCCGCAGGAACTTCGCGGACCGGTAGGAGCGGCGCATGTCCTTGAGCACCTTGTCCGAGCCCGACTGCAGGGGCATGTGCAGCTGCGGCATGACGTTGGGGGTCTCGGCCATCGCGTCGATGACGTCGTCCGTGAACGCGGCCGGGTGGGGGCTGGTGAAGCGGACGCGTTCGAGGCCCTCGATCTCCCCGCACGCGCGCAGCAGCTTGGCGAACGCGCCGCGGTCGCCGAACTCGACGCCGTAGGTGTTCACGTTCTGGCCCAGCAGCGTGACCTCGACGGCGCCGGCGTCGACGAGCGCCTGCACCTCGGCGAGGATCTCCCCGGGGCGGCGGTCCTTCTCCTTGCCGCGCAGCGACGGGACGATGCAGAACGTGCACGTGTTGTTGCAGCCCACGGAGATGGACACCCAGCCGGAGTGGGTGGAGTCGCGCTTGGTGGGCAGGGTGGAGGGGAACACCTCGAGCGACTCGAGGATCTCGATCTCGGCCTCGGCGTTGTGGCGCGAGCGCTCCAGCAGCACGGGCAGGGAGCCGATGTTGTGGGTTCCGAAGACGACGTCCACCCACGGGGCCCTGCGCTGGATGGCGGCCTGGTCCTTCTGGGCGAGGCACCCGCCGACGGCGATCTGCATGCCCGGGTGCGCGTCCTTCACCGCACGCAGGTTGCCGAGGTTGCCGTACAGGCGGTTGTCCGCGTTCTCGCGGACCGCGCACGTGTTGAAGACCACGAGGTCGGCCTGGGCGTCCTCGGCGACCGGGGCGTAGCCGGTGGACTCGAGCAGGCCGGAGATGCGCTCGGAGTCGTGCACGTTCATCTGGCAGCCGAAGGTGCGGACCTCATAGGTCAGGCCCTCGTGCGGGCGCGCGGCGGCGCCGTCCTGCGCGAGCGGGGTGGTGCGGGGGGTGGGGTCCGTCAGAGTCACCGCACCATTCTAGGAACTCCGGGCGCGGCCCGGGTCCGCTCACTCCTCGTGCTCGGCGAGGACCTCCTTCACGACGGCGAACGCGAGGCCGCCGCCGTAGCCCTTGCGTCCCAGCATGCCGACGAGGCGGCGGGTCACCTTGTCCCGCTCGGCCCGGGCCTCCGGCGAGGCGCCGCCGGGGACGGTGCGGCCCCGCAGCCGTCGGCGCACGAGGTCGAGGGCGGCGGCCCGCTCGTCCTCGCCGTCGATGGCCTCGAGCGCCTCGGCGGCGATCTCCCGGTCCACACCCTTCTGCTGGAGCTCGTGCCCGAGGGCACGGCGCGCCAGGCCCTTGCTTCGGTGACGGCTGCGGACCCAGACCTCGGCGAAGGCGGCGTCATCCACGAGGCGCACCTCCTCGAAGCGGTCGAGGACGCGCTCGATCAGCTCGGGCTCGGCCTGGCGCTCGGCGAGCTTGCGTTCGAGCTGGCCGCGGGAGCGGGGGCCCAGGGCGAGCTGGCGCAGGACGACCTCGCGTGCGGCCTCCTCGCGCTCACGCGGTGCGGTGGGCAGGGGCGCCGGGCCGGGGCGACGTCGGGGGCGGTCGGTCTCGACGGCGGGGCGGGGATCCACGGCCGGGCGGCCCTCGTCGCGCGGGCGGCCACGCCGCGAGGGCGTGGTGGTGGCCCGCTTCCGGCCCCGGCGCTCGGTGTCCTCCCGGGTGTCCTCGCGCCCGGACCAGGGCAGCGTCCGGGGCCCGGCGCCGGGCGCGGGGCTGGGCAGGTCGCTCGCGCGAGTCAGCAGGGCCCCGAGATCCGGTGCCACGCCGGGGGCGGGATCCGGGACGTCCCCCGCGGGGGTCCCGGCATCGTGCGCGGGCACGGCGTTCCGCGCGGCCTCCGTGGCGTCCGCGTCGGACGACGTCGGCTCCGGTGCGCCGGCCAGATCGAGCCACATCCGGCCCACGTCCGAGTCCCGGGCGTCGTCGAACGCGGACGCACCGGGAGCGGAGCCGCTCCGGCCGGTCGTCTCCGACCGGTGGGCGGCCCCGCCTCCGACGTTCCGGCGCGATCGGGTCATCCGGCCGCGGTGTCCCCCGGAACCGCGGTCAGGGCCGGGGCCTCGTCGTCCTCGGCCTCCGGGGCCACGCCGATGCCGAGCTTCGTGAGGATGCGCTCCTCGATCTCGTTGGCGAGGTCCGGGTTGTCCTTGAGGAAGCGACGGGCGTTCTCCTTGCCCTGCCCGAGCTGGTCCCCGTCATAGGTGAACCACGCGCCGGACTTCTTGACGATGCCCTCCTCGACACCCATGTCGATCAGGCCGCCCTCGCGGGAGATGCCGACCCCGTAGAGGATGTCGAACTCGGCCTGCTTGAAGGGCGGGGCCATCTTGTTCTTGACGATCTTCACGCGGGTGCGGTTGCCGACGGGGTTGCCGGCCTCCTTGAGGGTCTCGATGCGGCGGACGTCGATGCGCACGGACGCATAGAACTTGAGCGCCTTGCCGCCCGTGGTGGTCTCCGGGGAGCCGAAGAACACGCCGATCTTCTCGCGCAGCTGGTTGATGAAGATGGCCGTGGTCTTGGTCTGGTGCAGGCGGCCGGTCACCTTGCGCAGCGCCTGGGACATGAGGCGGGCCTGCAGGCCGACGTGGGAGTCGCCCATCTCGCCCTCGATCTCGGCGCGCGGGGTCAGCGCGGCCACGGAGTCGATGACGACGATGTCCAGGGTGCCCGAGGAGACGAGCATGTCCATGATCTCCAGGGCCTGCTCGCCGGTGTCCGGCTGGCTGACCAGCAGGGCGTCCGTGTCCACCCCGAGCTGGCGGGCGTAGACCGGGTCCAGGGCGTGCTCCGCGTCGATGAAGGCCGCGATGCCGCCGTTGCGCTGCGCGTTGGCCACCGCGTGCAGGGCCAGGGTGGTCTTGCCCGAGGACTCCGGGCCGTAGATCTCCACCACGCGGCCGCGCGGCAGGCCGCCGATGCCCAGGGCCACGTCCATGGCCACCGAGCCCGTGGGGATGACCTCGACGGGTGCCTGGGTCTGGTCCCCCAGCCGCATGACGGAACCCTTGCCGAACTGCTTGTCGATCTGGGCGAGAGCGGCCTCGAGGGCCTTCTCGCGATCCGTCACCTTGCTCATCCTTCACCCCTAGCTCTGGTGGTGCTGCCGCGGACGCTGGAGCGCCCGCCTCGGTCATGTCCGTGAATCTACGGGGGGCGGCGGACACGATAAGCGTGGCCGGCCCCGCCTGTGCACGAGATCACCCCGTCGCACTGCTGTGCAGGACTCTACCGCATTCTTCGAACACGTGTTCGAACAGGGGCAGTGCCCCGCCAGCGCGTCGCGGCGTCAGCGTTTCGGCGGCACGTCCCGACCGAGACGCCGCTCCTGCGGGATCTCATGCAGGTCGCAGACCGCCAGCCAGACCCGCCGCGGGTCCACGCCGGCGGCGAGCGCCGCCGTCGCGGTGGTGTCCAGGCCGGGCAGGTGCAGGGAGTCGGCCACGAGGCCGGCCCGGGCGGGGCCGAACTCCTCGTCCATCAGCCGGCGGAACTCGCTCTCGCGCACGGGCGGTCCTCTCTGTGGTCGGTCGCGGGGTCAGGGACGGGGACGCAGACGGCGCGGGCGCCCCGAGACGGGGCGCCCGCGCCGTGGGTGTGGCGGGGTCAGCGGCCGGCCAGCGAGCCCAGGCTGGGGTCCGTGAGGTCGTCCGGCAGGGTGTCCGGGACGACCATGCCCTCCTGCTCCACGAGCCGGTCCGAGACCTCCCGCAGCAGGTAGGACAGCGGGATGTCCAGCGCCTGGCAGATCGAGGCCAGCAGCTCGGAGGAGGCCTCCTTCTGGCCGCGCTCCACCTCCGACAGGTAGCCGAGCGAGACACGGGCATCGTGCGAGACCTCGCGCAGGGTGCGGCCCTGGAGCTGCCGGACGTCGCGCAGGACGTCGCCGATCTCGTGGCGGAGGAGGGGCATGCTGCGCTCCTTGATGTCGGGGGCGGCCGCGCGGGGACGGGGCTGGTCATCGACCCAGCGCGTGATTCCGTGGGAATGGACGGGATGTCGCATCATGTCTATCGCCTGCTCCTGGACTTTTCCTGAAGGCACCGGGCCGCGGGCCTGATCCCGCCGGGGCACTCTTCTTGACTCGTTACATTCAACGTCGGGCGGGGTCGCGTTCATTCCCGAGGCACGGCCTCCCCCTCCCTCGGGCGTTCCGCGGCCCCGTCGCCCCCGTGCCGCTCCGAGCGCCGATGCCGTTCCCGCAGGGAGTACGTGGCGTTCCGGATGCGGTCGGAGTCGTCCAGGCTCGAGCCGACGGCCCCGGCCATCGTGCCCATCGACGCCGCGAGCCACACGAGCCGGACGTAGTCGCCCACGCCGCTGGGCTGGTCGAGCTCCTCCCCCAGATACTCCACGGGGATGATCATGAGCGCGACCAGCAGCAGCGTCACGAAGAGCAGCACGTAGACGACGGTGCAGGCCAGGCCCACGGTGAGCACGGTGGAGAGGTTGTCCAGCCGCGAGCTGTGCCGGTGGGCCGCACCATGCGTCCACAGACCGTTCGTGGTGACCAGCCACGCCACCAGCAGCACGACGGACAGCACGCTGACCGCCGCGAGCCGCCCCGGGGACATCACGCTGGAGAGCACCCAGATGGAGCCGAAGAACACGCCGTAGGCACCGGCCGCGCTGGCCGAGGCGATCGTGAACGTCATGTCCCGCGGCATGAGCAGCGGCCGGTTGGCCATCACCATCCCGGCCAGCAGACGCAGCGTGCCCGTCCAGCCCTTCACGTACACCGTGGACGTGCGCCGGGACCCGCCGCCCATCCGGGTGGTCGTGGTCACGTCCGCGTCGACGTCGACCAGGGGGGCGATGCCCCGCAGTGCGTCCGTGTCGGGCTCAGGGGGCTCGTCCGTCGGGGACCGGTCGTCGTCCTCCTCCACCTCGCCGGACTCGTCGGAGGACTGCACGTCCAGCTCCCCGTCCGGCGGGTCCACGTGGGGGGCGGTGTCGATGTGCTCGACGATCCGCAGCACCGTCTCCCGCAGCCGGCGGGCCGGGGTGATGACCCCCAGCGCCGGGACGCACACGACGCCGACCAGCAGCTGCGGCACGACGTCCGCCACCACGCCGCGCCGGTCGTCGAACCGGGGCAGGTCGACGACGGCGACCACCGTGTCCCATCCCTGCCCGTCCGCGAGTGAGCGGACCGGCTCCTCCAGGACCATGCCCCCGGTCGCACCGACCGGCAGCGACTCCTGCCGTGTCTCGACCCGCCAGCCGCCGGGCTGCGGCAGGCGGTCGTCGAGCCGGTCCTCGACGTCCCCGGCGATGCGGCGCACGAGGGCCCACGGGGTGCCCGGGTCGGCCACGAGGCCGATGACGCGGGGGCCCGGGGCGTCGTCGCCGTCCTGCGGCGCATGCTCGGGCGGGGTGGGAGGCGATGCGGTCTCCATCGCGCCGAACCTACGCGGCGGGGCGGGCCGGCACCAGGGACGGGGCGCCGAGGCGGGTCGGTCGGCGCCCCCATGCAGCCTCAGTGGCCGCAGCCGGCGAGCAGGCGCGTCAGGGCCTGCAGCGCCGCGGCGACGGTGGCCTCCCGGATCGCGGCCCGGTCGCCGTCGAGCCGGAGGAGGATCGCGGTGGCCGCGCCGTCGCGCTCGCCGCCGAGCACGTCCAGCGCGCTCGCGTCCGCGTCGGGCACGGCCAGGCCGAGCCACACGGTGCCCACCGGCTGCCCCTGGTGCGGCTCGGGCCCGGCCACGCCCGTGGTGGCCACGCCGACGTCGGCGCCCAGGGCCGCCCGGGCGCCGAGGGCCATCCGCCGGGCCACGTCCGCATCCACCGCCCCGACCCGCGCGAGCAGGTCCTCCGGCACACCCAGCAGGCCGGTCTTCACGGCGTTCTGGTAGGCCACCACGCCGCCGTGCAGCACGGCCGACGCCCCGGGGACGTCGGCCAGGCGCGCGGCCAGCAGGCCGGCGGTGAGGGACTCCCCCGTCGCCACCGTGAGGCCCGCGTCCGCGAGCGCGTGAACCACGTCCCGGGCCGCCGCCGTGGTCATCGCCTCAGGCCCCCCGCTGGGCGGCGAGGGCGTCCCGCCGCAGGATCCACGCGTCCTTGACGTACTCCAGACCGGTCAGCACCGTCAGCACGGTGGCGGCCCCGATGACCACCCAGCCGGCCCACGGCCACCAGCCGCCCACGAGCGGAGCCAGGGGCAGGAGCAGCAGGCCGATGCCCACGGTCTGCAGCACGGTCTTGAGCTTGCCGCCGCGGCCGGCCGGCATCACGCCGTAGCGGATCACCACGAAGCGCATCAGGGTGATGCCCCATTCACGCACCAGGATCACGATGGTCACCCACCACCACAGCTCGCCCAGCAGGGAGAACAGCACGAGGGCCGTGCCCGTGAGCAGCTTGTCCGCGATGGGGTCCGCGATCTTGCCGAAGTCGGTGATCAACCCGCGGGCGCGGGCGATGTCCCCGTCGAGCTTGTCGGTGTACATGGCCGCCGCGAACAGCGCCAGCGCGACCCAGCGGGCGACGAGCGAGTCGCCGCCCCACGGCCCGCCGGCCCACAGCGCCCAGGCGAAGAAGGGCACCATCAGGATGCGCACCGAGGTCAGGATGTTCGGCAGGTTCCAGGCGGACACGTGCTGCGCCCCGCCCGCCGTGCTCATCTGCCCGTCAGCTGCCACGCGTCCTCCGATCCCTCGTCGTCGTCCTCATCGTTCCAGTCCACGGCGGCCGGGCGCGAGTCCAGATCCTCCTGCACCAGGTCGCGCGGACCGGACGACGCCGAGGCGTCGCCGTCGCCGGAGGTGGCCGAGGGCGGGGTGTCTCCGGAGATGGTGGCGAGCACGTCCGCGAGGTCGTCGGGCTTGACCAGCACGTCGCGGGCCTTGGAGCCCTCGGAGGGGCCCACGACGCCGCGGGACTCCATGAGGTCCATGAGGCGGCCGGCCTTCGCGAAGCCCACCCGCAGCTTGCGCTGCAGCATGGACGTGGAGCCGAACTGCGTGGTGACCACGAGTTCGACGGCCTGCAGGAGCAGGTCCAGATCGTCGCCGATGTCCTCGTCGATGACCTTCTCGGTCTTCTCGGGGATCACGTCCTCGCGGTACTGGACCTGCATCTGCGACTTCACGTGCTCCACGACGGCGTGGATCTCGGACTCGTTGACCCACGCACCCTGCACGCGCATGGGCTTGGACTTGCCCATCGGCAGGAACAGGGCGTCGCCCTGGCCGAGCAGCTTCTCCGCGCCGGGCTGGTCCAGGACCACGCGCGAGTCCGTGACCGACGACGTCGCGAACGCCATGCGCGAGGGCACGTTGGCCTTGATCAGGCCCGTGACCACGTCCACGGACGGCCGCTGCGTGGCGAGCACGAGGTGGATGCCGGCCGCACGGGCCAGCTGGGTGATGCGCACGATCGCGTCCTCGACGTCGCGCGGGGCGACCATCATCAGGTCCGCGAGCTCATCCACGATGACCAGCAGGTACGGGTACGGGCGCAGCACGCGCTTGGAGTCCGGCGGCAGCTTCACCTGGCCGGCCCGGACGGCCTTGTTGAAGTCGTCCACGTGCTTGTAGCCGAACGCCGCGAGGTCGTCGTAGCGGGTGTCCATCTCCTTGACGACCCACTGCAGCGCCTCGGCCGCCTTCTTCGGGCTCGTGATGATCGGGGTGACCAGGTGGGGCACGCCCTCGTACGCGGTGAGCTCGACGCGCTTGGGGTCCACCATCACCATGCGCACCTCGTCCGGGGTGGAGCGCATGAGGATCGAGGTGATCATCGAATTCACGAACGAGGACTTGCCGGCGCCGGTGGCGCCCGCCACGAGCATGTGGGGCATCTTCGCGAGGTTGGCCACCACGTAGCCGCCCTCCACGTCCTTGCCGACGCCCATCACCATCGGGTGGTCGGTGCGCTGGGCGGCCTGCGAGCGCAGGACGTCGCCGAGGGCCACGACCTCCTTGTCCGTGTTGGGGATCTCGATGCCGATCGCGCGCTTGCCCGGGATGGGGCTGAGGATCCGCACGTCCGAGGAGGCCACCGCGTACGCGATGTTCTTCTCCAGCGCCGTCACCTTCTCCACCTTGGTGCCGGGGGCGACCTCGACCTCGTAGCGGGTCACCGTCGGCCCGCGGGAGAACCCGGTGACCTGGGCGTCCACCTTGAACTCGGTGAACGTGGTGGTCAGCGCGGCGACGACCCGGTCGTTGGCCTCGGAGCGCTCCTTCGGCTGGGGCCCGGCCGGGAGCAGGGCCGACTGCGGCAGCGTGTACGACACGTCCCCGCCCAGCTCGGACTGGGTGCCGCGGGCCGGCTCGGCGGTCACCGGCGGCACCGGCGCGGGGGTGCTGGCGGGCACGGCGGAGGACGACGACGGCGCGGCGGTCCCGGAGCCCTGACCTGGGGCGTCGTCCAGGGCGAACGGGGTGTCCTCCCCCGCGTCCTCCTCCAGGGCTGTGGCGGCCGGGGCGGCGGCCTCGCGCTGGGCGCGGGCGTGTTCGCGCACCTGCTCGAGGGCACGGTCCGCGGCCGTGGGCCGGCGCACTCCGGCGGGCGGCTGCGGCTCGGCGTCCGCGTCCTCGGGCGCGTCGTCCTCGTCCACCCACGGGTCGAAGTCGTCCGAGGCGTCCTGGTCCGCGTCCCGCGGGTCACGCGCGTCTGCGGCGGCCTGCTCGGCGTCGAACACGCCCTGCTCTCCGCGAGCGGCCCGCCGCGGGGCGGGTCGGGGCAGGACCTGGGTGGTCTCGGCCTCGGGGGCGGCGTGGGAGCCGGCCTCGGCCTCGTGGATCACCGGGGAGTCGTAGGCGGTGCCGGCGGAGTGCTCCGAGGCGGCGTCGGCGGCCTGATCCTCGCGTGCCCGGCGCCCGCCGAACAGGCGCGCGAACAGGCCCGGCCGGGAGGCCCCGGCGGCGTGGGAGCCGGCTGCCGGTCCGTCCAGGTAGGACTGGTCGTGGTCCGGGTGGGTGCGCCCGGTCTCCGCGTCCACGGAGAGCGGGGTGGCGAGGTCCTCGGCCTCGCGGCGCACCTCACGGGCCCGGCGCCGCTCGTCGCGGCGGGCGGCCCGCTGCTCGGAGGCGCCCTCGGGGTCCTGGCCCGTGAGCCAGTCGTAGCCTCCCGCGAGCCGCTGCGGGATCGCACCGACGGGCGTCGCGGTGAGCACGAGCACCGAGAAGAAGGCCAGCAGGATCATGAGGACCCAGACGGGCACGGGGGTCAGCAGGGAGGCCAGCGGCGCCGTCGCCAGGTAGCCGACCATGCCCCCGGCACCGAGCATGTCCTCGAAGGCCTCGGCGGCCGAGGGCACACCGCCCACGAGGTGGGCGATGCCGGAGCCGGCGACGGTCGCCATGAGCAGGCCGATGATGATGCGCCCGTTGGCGCGATGGTCCGTGGCGTGGCGGAAGCAGCGCACAGCCACGACGAGCAGGGCGATCGGCACCAGGAGGGCGAACCACCCGACGGTGCCGCCCACCACCCCGTGCACCACGCGGCCGACGGCGGTGCCGCGCAGGCCCCACCACTCCACGGCCGCGATCAGCGCGGCGAGCAGCAGCAGGAGCAGGCCGGTGCCGTCACGGCGTTCCTCGCGGTCGATGCGCACGTCCGGGCCGAGCTTGCGGAAGCCGGCGCCGACCGGCGTGGCCAGCCCCATCCACAGGGTGTGCAGGGCGCGCAGGGGCGCGGCGGGCCGGTCGGTCTCGGGGACGGTCGCGGTCGACCCCTTCCGTCCGGAGCCTCGGCGTCCGGCGGAGCCGGAGCGGGACGTGGCGGAGGAGGAGGACGAACGCGTGGGGGAAGTACGGGTCGCCATGCCCACCAAACTACCGCGAACCGCGGACACGGCAGGCATGGCGACCCGGAGGGGTCAGGCCTCCAGGACCACCGGGATGATCATCGGGCGGCGGCGCAGCTTGCGGTTGACCCACGTGCCGACGGTCCGGCGGACCACCTGCTGGAGCTGGTGGGCGGTGTGGTCCTTGCTGGACTGCACGGCCTCCTCGAGCGCCCGGACGATCTTCGGCTTGATCTCCTCGAACACCTTCTCGTCCTCGGCGACGCCGCGGGCGTGGACGTCCGGGCCGGACACGATCGCGCCGGTCTGCCGGTTGACCACGGTGATGATCGAGAGGAAGCCCTCCTCGCCCAGGACACGGCGGTCCTTGAGGTCCGAGTCGGAGATCTCGCCCACGGAGGAGCCATCCACGTACACGTAGCCGCACTCCACCTCGCCGACGACCTTCACGAGGCCGTCGGTCATGTCCACCACGGTGCCGTTGCCGGCCAGGATGACGTTCTCGGCCGGCACGCCGGTCTTCTCCGCGATCCGGCCGTTGGCGATCAGGTGGCGGGTCTCGCCGTGCACCGGCATCACGAACTCGGGCTCGACGATGTTGTAGCAGTACAGCAGCTCGCCCTCGGAGGCGTGGCCGGAGACGTGCACCTTGGCCATGCCCTTGTGCACCACGGTCGCGCCGAGCTTCATGAGCCCGTTGATCACGCGGAACACGGAGTTCTCGTTGCCCGGGATCAGCGAGGAGGCCAGCACGACGAGGTCGCCCTCCTCCAGCTGCACCTGGTGGTCGCCGTTGGCCATCCGGGACAGGGCCGCCATCGGCTCGCCCTGGGAGCCGGTGACCATCAGCACGATCTCGTCGTCGCGGTACTTGTCCACCTTGCGGATGTCCACGAGGATCCCGTTCGGCACGTTGAGGTAGCCGAGCTTCGCCGCGATGGTCATGTTGCGGATCATGGAGCGCCCGCCGAAGGCCACCTTGCGACCGTGCTTGTGGGCGGCGTCGAGGACCTGCTGCACGCGGTGCACGTGGGAGGAGAACGAGGCCACCACGATGCGGCGCTTCGCCGTGGCGAAGTAGCGCTCGAGGGTGGGGCCGATCTCCGCCTCCGTGGTGGTGAACCCCGGAACCTCGGCGTTCGTGGAGTCGGTCATGAACAGGTCCACGCCCTCCTCGCCGAGACGGGCGAAGGCGCGCAGGTCGGTGATGCGGCCGTCGAGCGGCAGCTGGTCCATCTTGAAGTCGCCGGTGTGCAGGATGGTGCCGGCGTCCGTGTGGATGGCGATGGCGAGCGCGTCCGGGATCGAGTGGTTCACGGCCACGAACTCGCACTCGAACGGGCCGAACTCGACGATGTCGTCTTCCTTGACCACGCGGGTGCGCGGCTTGATCCGGTGCTCCTCGAGCTTGGCCTCGATCAGGGCCAGCGTCAGCTTGGAGCCGATCACGGGGATGTCGTCGCGCAGGCGCAGCAGGTACGGCACGGCGCCGATGTGGTCCTCGTGGCCGTGAGTCAGGACGATGCCGACGACGTCGTCCACGCGGTCCCGGATGTAGTCGAAGTCCGGCAGGATCAGGTCGACGCCGGGCTGGTGCTCCTCGGGGAAGAGGACGCCGCAGTCGACGATGAGGATCTTGCCGTCGATCTCGAAGGTGACCATGTTGCGGCCGACCTCCTCGAGGCCGCCCAGCTGGACGATGCGGCAGGTGCCCCGCTTGAGCTTGGGCGGGGTGGACAGGCGGGTGCCTGCGGTCATGGAACGGGTCCCTTCTAGAAGGTGATGCCGGCCTCCGCGAGGTCGGCTCGGATGACGGAGAGCTCGTCCGGCGTGGCCTGGACGAGGGGCAGCCGCACGGCTGCGGACGGGATGACGCCCTGGGCGGCGAGGACGGCCTTCGCGGCCACCGCGCCCTGGACGTGGGTCATGATGCCGCGCTGGACGGGGTCCAGCGCGAAGTGGTGATCACGGGCACCGGCCAGGTCGCCGGCGTGGACGGCGTCCACGAGCTGGCGGTACAGCTCGGGGGCCGCGTGCGCGGCCACCGAGACGACCCCCACGGCGCCGAGCGCCATGAGCGGCAGGGTCGCGCCGTCGTCGCCGGAGTAGAGGTCGAGGTCCGTGTGCGCCAGGACGGTGGTGGTGGACTGCAGGTCCCCCTTGGCGTCCTTGAGCGCACGGATGTTGGGGTGCTGCGCGAGCGCGATGACCGTCTCGGGCTCGATCGGCATCACGGAGCGGCCCGGGATGTCGTAGAGCATGATCGGCAGGTCCACCCCGTCGGCCACGGTCTCGAAGTGCGCGCGGATGCCGGCCTGGTTGGGCTTGTTGTAGTACGGGGTGACGAGCAGCAGCCCGTCCACGCCCGTCTCGGCCGCGCGGCGGGACAGCTCGAGGGTGTGCGCCGTGTCATTGGTGCCGGTGCCGGCCACGACCCGGGCGCGGTCCCCCACGGCCTCGACGACGGTGCGGAACATCGCCACGTTCTCGTCGTCCGTGAGCGTGGAGGTCTCGCCGGTGGTGCCGGTGACCACGAGGCCGTCGGCCCCGCGGTCCACCAGGTGCTCGGCCAGCGCGGCGGCCGCCTCGAGGTCCACGGCGCCCTCGTCCGTCATGGGGGTGACCATGGCGGGCACGACCGTGCCGAAGAGCAGCTCGGAGGGGATGACGGCGGAACGGACGGCACTCATGGGCCCCACCCTACCTGCGAGACTGGGGGCCCGCGCCGTCCGTGGCCCCTCCGCGACGCGCGGCGACCCGAGAGGAGCCCGCCCTGCGTCCCGCCCCGCCCCCCGCCGCCGTCCGCCCGGACCGGCCCGCGCGTCGCCGGCTGCCCGGCGTCGACGCGGCCCGCGCGATCGCCCTGCTCGGCATGATCACCGTCCACGTCGTCGACCCGGTGACGGCGGACGGGGCGCCGCACCCGGCGTTCCTGTGGTTCGCCGGACGCGCCTCGGTGCTGTTCGTCCTGCTGGCCGGAGTCGGGCTGGCCCTGTCCACGGGGGGCGCGACGCCGGCCACGGGGGTCCGGCGCGCGGCGCTGCGCCGCCGGATCGCCCGACGGGCGGGCCTGCTGTTCGTGCTCGGGCTCGCGTGCGGGACGCTCGGCGTCCCCGTGGCCGTCATCCTGTGCCACTACGCCCTGCTCTTCCTGCTCGCGCTGCCCCTGCTGGGCCTGCGCGCCCGCGCCCTGGGCCTGATCGCGGGGGCGTGGCTCGTGCTCGGGCCGGTGCTGGTGTTCGCGGTGGTCGCGGCCGCGCAGGCCGCCGTGGGGCGTCAGGAGTTCTTCGTGGGTGGGCGGCTCTGGCTCTCCCCCGGCCCCGCGGACCTGCTGCGTCCCGGGCTGCTGCTGGCCGATCTCACGGTCACGGGCTACTACCCCGTCCTGTCCTGGGGCGCGTTCCTCGTGCTGGGGCTGGCCCTGGGGCGGCTGCCGCTGGACCGTCGCCGCGTGGCCGCCGGGATCCTCGGCGGCGGGGCCACGGCGTGGGCGGCGGCCGGCGTCGTCGGTGCGGCGGTGCTGCGGGCCCCGGGCACGGTCGGGCGGGTCGCCGCGGCGATCGGCACGGACCCGGTCGAGACGGCGCTCACGCTGCGCACGGGCGAGCCGCGGCTCGCGCTGCTGATCCCGGATCCGCTGTGGCTCGCCCTGCCGACCCCGCACTCCGGGTCCGTCGTGGCCGCCGTGCTCGCGGCGGGCTGGGCGTGCGCCGTGCTGGGCGCCTGCCTGCTGGCCCGGCCGCTGGTCGGGCACGCCGCGCTGCGCCCGCTCGTGGGTGCGGGGCGCATCCCGCTCACGCTCTACGTGGGGCACCTCGTGGTGCTCGCGCTCGTGGACGCGACCGGGATCGACCCGGCCGACGGGGCGCTGCTCGCCGTCCTCGTCGTGCTGTGCCTCGCGGCCGGACTGACCGCCGAGCTCAGCGGCCGGCGGGGTCCGCTCGAGGCCGTGATGGCCCGGCTCTCCCGGGCGGGTGGGGAACGGGCCGTCGGAGGGCGCTGAGCGACGCGTGGGCCGCGTCAGCCGGCGCGGTGCAGGCGGACGGCCTCCCGGGCCGCCTCGCGGGCGCGGCGGCGGTCGCCCGAGGCGTCGTAGGCCAGGGCGAGGCGGTAGCGGGCGCGCCAGTCGCGTGGTGCGGCCTCGGCCTCCACGCGGTACAGCTCGAACTGGGCGTCGGCGGCCTCTCGGTCGATCCGGCCGCCGGGCGAGCGCGGCAGGTCGTCCTCCGGCAGCCCGCCCTCGGCCTCGAGCTGGTCGGCCAGGCGTTCGGTCTGGCGGCCGAACCACACCTCGCGGGCCAGGACGGCCACGGTCACCAGCACCACGAGGATGACGCCCACGCCGATCGCCTTGGCCAGCGGCTGCGGGGCGCGCACCAGCGCGACGGACGCGTTGAGGGCGAACCCGGCGAACAGCAGCACGAGCAGGCACACGAAGCCGACCCACACCTTGCTCATCACGGTCGAGCGGCGGGCGCGGGCGGCGGGCTCGGTCGGGCCCACGGCGCCGTCGTCGGGGGTGCGGGAGGGCTCAGCCAAGGTCCAGGTATCCGTCCAGTCCGTAGGTCAGACCCGGGCGGGAGGCCACGGTCCGCAGGCCGAGGACGACGCCGGGCATGTAGGCGCCGCGGTCGAATGCGTCGTGCCGGACCACGAGCTGCTCACCCGGCCCGCCCAGCAACACCTCCTGGTGCGCCTCCAGGCCGCGCAGGCGCACCGCGTGCACGTGCACGCCGTGGACGACGGCGCCGCGCGCGCCGTCCGGGTCGTGCTCGGTGGCGTCCGGGGAGACGGGCACGCCGGCCGCGTCCCGGGCCGCGCCGATGAGCTCGGCGGTCCGCACGGCCGTGCCCGACGGGGCGTCCACCTTGTCCGGGTGGTGCAGCTCGACGAGCTCGACGGACTCGAAGTACCGCGCCGCCTGCGCGGCGAACGCCGAGGCCAGCACCGAGCCGACCGAGAAGTTCGGGGCGATCAGCACGCCCACCCCCGGGTGCTCAGCCAGCTGCGCCTCCAGGCGCTCGCGGCGCTCGGGCACCCAGCCCGACGTGCCCACGACCGTGTGCAGCCCGTGCTCCACGGCGAAGGCCACGTTCTCGGGCGAGGCGTCCGGGACCGTGAGGTCCAGGACGTGGGTGGCCCCGGCGTCGAGCACCGCGTCCAGGCGGTCCTGCGAGCCGAGCTCGGCCACGAGCTCCAGGCCCTCGGCCGCTCGCACCGCGGGCACCGCGTGGCGGCCCATGCGGCCACCGGCGCCCAGGATCGCGACGCGCGGGACGTCGTCGGGAGCGGACACGGCGGAGGGGGTGCGGGTCTCGGTCATGGCCTCCAGCCTACGCGGCCCGCCCCGGCGGCCGTGGCCGAGGTCAGGCCGGGGCGACGACGACGCGCGCCCGGTCCCCCGCGGCCAGGCGCGCGGCCACGGCCCGGACCTGGCCGGCGTCGACCTCGCGGACCCGGGCGAGGGAGGCCGCCAGGTCCACGTACTCCCCCGTGACCAGCTCGGCCCGTCCCAGCCGGGACATGCGGGCGCCCGTGGACTCCATGCCCAGCACGGTGCCGCCGCAGATCTGCCCGTGGGCGCGCGCGAGCTCCTCCTCGGTGACGTCGGCCTCGGCCATCCGGTCCAGCTCGGCCTCCATCAGCGCGGCCACCTCCTCCACCCGGTCCGGCTGGCAGCCCGCGTACAGGCCCCAGTAGCCGGCGTCGGAGTACCCGGCGGAGAACGAGTAGGTGTTGTAGGCCAGGCCGCGGCGCTCGCGGATCTCCTGGAACAGCCGCGAGGACATGCCCCCGCCCAGGACGGACTGCATGACGCCCAGGGCGAAGCGGTCCGGGTCCGTGGTGGACAGCGAGCGGCCGCCGACGAGGACGTTGGCCTGCTCGACCGCCTTGGCGACGGTGTGCGTGCCGGTCCGCACCCGCGAGGCCGCGGCCCCAGCGGTGTCCACGGCACGACGCGGGGCGGGCAGGGCCCCCGGGGTGAGCTCCCAGCCCGAGGCGCGCAGGGCGGCGAGGACGAGGCGGCAGACCTCGTCGTGGTCGAGGTGGCCGGCGGCGGTGACGACGAGCTCGTCCGGGCGGTACCAGTGCGTGTAGTGCCCCACCACATGGTCGCGGGTGACGGCCCGGATCGTCTCGGGCGTGCCGCCGATCGGCCGGCCGAGGGGGTGGCCGTCCAGCATGACCTCGGCGAGCTTCTCGTGGGCCACGTCCACGGGGTCGTCCGCGTCCATGGCGAGTTCCTCGAGGATCACGCCGCGCTCGGTCTCGAGCTCGTCCGGGTCGATCAGGGAGGAGGTGAGCATGTCCGTGAGGACCTCCACGGCCATCGGCAGGTCCTCGTCCAGCACGCGGGCGTGGTAGACGGTGGACTCCTTGGCCGTGCCGGCGTTGGACTCCCCGCCCACGCGGTCGAAGGCGGCCGCGATGTCCATCGCGGTGCGCGTGGGCGTGCCCTTGAAGAGCAGGTGCTCGAGGAAGTGCGTGGCGCCGTAGCCCTCGGGCGACTCGTCACGGGACCCGACGGCCACCCAGTAGCCGATGGTCACCGAGCGCTGGTCCGGCATGGCCTCGGTGAGCACGCGGACGCCGCCGGGCAGCACGGAGCGGCGCACCACGGAACCGTTGCCCTCGTCCGCCAGCACGCCGTCGAAGTCCAGGGGGATCTCACGGTGAACACTCATGACGGCCATTCTCGCCCATGCGCGACGACGGCGCCGCACCACTCGCGGGGAGGGTGCGGCGCCGTCGTGGTCACCGGGCCGGGCGGGGCGGATCAGGCCTCGATCTGCGAGGACTCGATCGCGTCCGCGGTCTCGGCCAGGGCGTCGGACTCCGCCACCACCGGGGAGAGGGACAGCTTGCCGCGGTCGTCGATCTTGGTGATCTCGACCTGGACCTTCTGGCCCACGCCGAGCACGTCCTCGACGTCGTCCACGCGCTTGCCCTCGTTGAGCTTGCGCAGCTCGGAGACGTGCAGCAGACCGTCCTTGCCCGGGGTGAGCGAGAGGAACGCGCCGAACGTGGTCAGCTTCACGACGGTGCCGAGGTACCGCTCGCCGATCTCGGGGACCTGCGGGTTGGCGATCGCGTTCACCGCGGAGCGCGCGGCCTCGGCCGAGGCGCCGTCGGTGGCGCCGATCAGCACGGTGCCGTCGTCCTCGATGGTGATGTCCGCGCCCGTGTCGTCCTGGATCTGGTTGATCATGGCGCCCTTGGGGCCGATGACCGCGCCGATCTTGTCCACCGGGATGCGCACGGAGATGATCCGCGGAGCGGTGGGGGCCATCTCATCCGGGGCGTCGATGGCGGCGTTCAGCACGGACAGGATGTGCAGGCGCGCCTCGCGGGCCTGCGTCAGGGCGGCGGCCAGCACGGAGGCCGGGATGCCGTCCAGCTTGGTGTCCAGCTGGATCGCGGTGACGAACTCGGCGGTGCCGGCCACCTTGAAGTCCATGTCGCCGAACGCATCCTCGGCGCCGAGGATGTCGGTCAGGGCCGCGTACTGGGTCTGGCCGTCCACCTCGGCGGAGACCAGGCCCATGGCGATGCCGGCCACGGGCGCACGCAGCGGCACGCCCGCGTTCAGCAGGGACAGGGTGGAGGCGCAGACGGAGCCCATCGACGTCGAGCCGTTGGAGCCGAGGGCCTCGGAGACCTGGCGGATCGCGTAGGGGAACTCCTCGCGGGCCGGCAGCACGGGCACCAGGGCGCGCTCGGCGAGGGCGCCGTGGCCGATCTCGCGGCGCTTCGGGGAGCCCACGCGGCCGGTCTCGCCGGTGGAGTACGGCGGGAAGTTGTAGTGGTGCATGTACCGCTTGGCCGTCTCCGGCGCCAGCGAGTCGATCTGCTGCTCCATCTTGAGCATGTTCAGCGTGGTGACGCCCATGATCTGGGTCTCGCCGCGCTCGAAGATGGCGGAGCCGTGCACGCGGGGCAGGACCTCCACCTCCGCGGTCAGCTTGCGGATGTCCGTCAGGCCGCGGCCGTCGATGCGCACCTGGTCGGTGAGGATGCGGCGGCGCACGATCTGCTTGGTGAGGGAGCCGTAGGCCTTGGCGATCTCGCCCTTGCGCTCGGCGAAGTCCTTGCCCTCGCCGGCGAGCTCCTCGAGCACCTCGAGCAGGTAGGCGTCCGAGGCCGACTCGCGCTCCTGCTTGTCGCCGATGGAGAAGATCTCGGTCAGGCGCCCCGTGGCGAGCTTCTCGACGGCGGCGTAGGCGTCGTCCTGGTAGTCCTGGAACACGGGGACGTCCACCGGGTCCTTGCCGGCGCGCTTGACCAGGTCGGCCTGGGCCTCGCACAGGGCGCGGATGAAGGGCTTGGCGGCCTCGAGGCCCTCGGCCACGATCTCCTCGGTGGGCGCCTGCGCGCCGCGCTCCTTGACCAGGGTCCAGGAGTCCGGGGTCGCCTCGGCCTCGACCATCATGATGGCGACGTCGTCGCCCACCACACGGCCGGCCACGGCCATGTTGAACACGGCGCCCTCGAGCTGGGAGTGCTTCGGGAACGCGACCCACTGGCGCGTGCCGGAGCCGTCGTCCATGAGGGCCATGCGCACGCCGCCGATGGGACCGGAGAACGGCAGGCCGGACAGCTGCGTGGACAGGGAGGCGGCGTTGATGGCCACCGTGTCGTAGATCTCGTCCGGGGCGATCGAGGTGACGGTCACGACGACCTGGACCTCGTTGCGGATGCCCTTGACGAACGCCGGGCGCAGCGGGCGGTCGATCAGGCGGCAGGTGAGGATCGCGTCCGTGGACGGGCGGCCCTCGCGGCGGAAGAACGAGCCGGGGATGCGGCCCGCGGCGTACATGCGCTCCTCGACGTCCACGGTCAGCGGGAAGAAGTCGAAGCCCTCGCGGGGCGACTTGCCGACGGTGGTGGCGGACAGCATCGACGTCTCCTCGTCGATGTAGACCATGGCGGCGCCGGCGGCCTGCTGGGCGAGGCGCCCGGTCTCGAAGCGGACGGTGCGCTTGCCGTACGAGCCGTTGTCGATGACGGCCTCGGCGAAGGTGATCTCAGGACCCTCCATGAGGGCCTCCTTTCAGGTGGACGGCGCCGCAGGCGTCCCTGTCCCCCTGGTCTTCGATCGAGGCCCTCGGCATCCCGCCGTGCGGCGGGGTCCGGGAGCCACTGTCGAGGACCGCGAGCGATGGGCGCGGAGCCGTCGGGTGTGTCGATGATGCGGGGATGCGCGCCATGGCGCGCCGGAGTGCCGCAGGCTGCGGCGATCTCTCCCCCGGGACACACTACGTGCGTCCGGGGGCAGACGAAAGGCGGCGCCGGCGCTCGCGGGTCTCCCGCGGGCTCCGGCGCCGCCTCCTCAGGTCACTTGCGCAGGCCGAGGCGCTCGATCAGCGCGCGGTAGCGCTCGATGTCGACCTTCTGCAGGTAGCCGAGCATGCGACGACGGCGACCGACCAGGGCCATCAGACCGCGACGGGTGTGGTGGTCGTGCTTGTGCTCCTTGAGGTGCTCGGTCAGGTCCTTGATGCGGCGGGACAGGACCGCGATCTGCACCTCGGGGGAACCGGTGTCGCCCTCGTGGGTGGCGTACTCCTTGATGATCTGCTGCTTGACAGCGGGATCCAGGGCCATGGTGGGCCTCCTTCACTTCGGTACCGCGAACACGGGCCGCGCCCCGCCGGGGCGGACGACGCGGGGCCCACCCCACCGCGGACTGCAGGGAGGCCGAGGGTCGAGTCTACCGCATCGCCTACCCTGGCCCGGTGAGCACCCCACCGGTCCCCCACTCCCCGGCCCCGTCGTCGTTCCCCCTCCGGCCGCCCGCGCCGCCCCTGGATCTGCCGCTGATCGGCCACGGCTACCCCGCGCTGCTGCGCACGCCGCGGGCCCGATGGTGGAACCCGCTCGCGTCCTTCGGCCTCGTGCTGGCCGGCCTGGTGGGTCTCCTCGTGCTCGGGGGCGTGCTGGGCGCTCTCGCCCTGATCGCCACGTCCGGGCCCGCGCTGCTCGGCGCGGCCGACCCGACGGACGTGACCGACCTCGACCTGTACTCCGCGCCCATGGTGCTGCTGAACAACCTCCTGCTCGCCGCGCTGATCGGGGTCGCGCTGCTGGCCGTGGCGCTGGGCCACCCCGTCGCCGCCCGCTTCGTCCACTCGGTCGAGGGCCGCGTGCGCTGGCGCTGGCTGGCGCGCTGCGTCGTCGTGCTGACGCCGCTGTTCCTCGCCTACGTGCTGGGCGCGTGGGCCCTCGACGGCGCCCCCACGGCCCCGCGCGCGCAGGACTGGGTCTGGCTGCTCGTCATGGCGTTCGTGCTCACCCCGTTCCAGGCCGCGGGCGAGGAGTACCTGTTCCGCGGGTGGCTGCTGCTGGCCGTCGGCACGTGGATCCGCCGGCCGGTCGTGGCCGCCGCGGTCACCGCGGTGCTCTCGGCGGCGACCTTCTCGCTCGCCCACGGCTCGCTCGACCCGTGGATCCTGCTGGACCTCGCCGCGTTCGCCGTCGCCGCCGTCCTGCTCACGTGGCGCACGGGCGGGCTCGAGGCCGCCGTCGCCCTCCACGTGGTCAACAACGTGGTGATCATCGCCGTCGGCACGCTCGTGGGCACCGTCGAGGACAGCTACGTGGGCGCGGAGACCGCCGGCTCCCCGGCGGCCACGCTGCTCTCGGTGGCGGTGGTCGCGGTGGCCACGGCGCTGCTGCTCTGGCAGGCGCGGCGGGCCGGGATCGCCCGGACGGTCCCGGTCACCGTGGGCGCCCGCCCCTGACCGGCGCCGCCCACCAGGCCACCGTCACGTAGGGCACCTGCAGGACCGCGTCCGCCGCATGGCCCAGGTGCTCGTGCAGGTACCAGTCGAGGTTGGCCGTCATCCGGGACCGGATCCGCTCGTCCGCGCGCAGCCAGTACGAGCGCGAGGCCATGAGTCCGTGCAGCCCCGCCGCGGTCATGGGCTGCGTCCACGCCCAGCGCGCGTGCTCCTCCGCCCCGAACGGGGCGGCGAACCGGCGCTGCTCCGGCCGGGCGGCGTGCACGTCCCCGGCGTGCATGATCCGGGTGAGACGGTGCACCCACGGCACCGCCGTGTCGAGCTGGTTCCACACCGCGGCCAGGCGCCCACCCGGGCGCAGCACCCGTGCGGCCTCCGCGCTCGCCGCGGCCGGGTCCATCCAGTGCCATGCCTGGGCCGCCACCACGGCGTCGGCGCTCGCCGCCGGCAGGCCCGTGGCCTCGCCCGTGCCCGGCACGGCGCGCACCCGCCCGCCCGTGCCGGCCGCGACCTCGCGTTCCAGGACGGCGCGCATCGACGCCGACGGCTCGAGGGCCGTCACCGTCCGCACCCGGTCCGCCGGGCGGGCCGCGAGCAGCCGGGTGAACAGTCCCGTCCCGGCCCCGAGCTCCACCACCTCCGCGCCGTCGGCGATGCCCGCCAGGACGCGGTCCACCACGGCGGCCGGGTAGGAGGGGCGGACGGCGTCGTAATGCTCCCCGCCGGTCTCGAAGGGGTTGGGCCCGGCCCGACGGGCCCGGGCCGGGCGCCCCGGCAGGTTCGGCACAGCGGGGGAAGCGCCCGGCTCCGGGGCGCTCACCGGTCGGAGGGGGTCGTGGCCAGGATCGCCCGGGCCTCGTCCACGTCCTGCGTGATCTGCGCCACGAGCTTCTCGACGCCCTCGTAGGCGACCATCCCGCGCAGCCGGGCCACGAACTCCACCTCGATGTGCTGGCCGTACAGGTCGAAGTCCTCCACCCGCTCGTCGTGGCGGTCGATCACGTGTGCCTCCACCACGCGGGAGACGTCCTCGAACGTGGGGTTCGAGCCGATGGAGATCGCGGCCGGCCACACCCCGCCGTGCGCGTCGTGCACCCAGCCGGCGTAGACGCCGTCGGCCGGGATCATGCCCTGCACATCCGTCTCGAGGTTCGCCGTGGGGAAGCCGAGCTCGCGGCCGCGCGCGAACCCGTGCACCACCTCGCCGGCGAGCACGTGGTGCCGGCCGAGCACGGCCGCGGCCTGGGCGACGTCGCCCGCGGCCAGGGCCTCCCGCACCCAGGTCGAGGAGCAGCGGCGCTCCGGCTCGGCCCCGTGTTCGGCGGGGAACTCCTCGACGGCCTCGACCTCGAAGCCGTAGCGGGCCCCCAGGCGCACCATCTCCGCGACGTCGCCGGTGTTGCCCCGGCCGAAGCGCACGTCGTGCCCCACGACCACGACGGCGGCGTGCAGCCCGTGCACGAGCATGCCGCGGACGAACTCCTCCGGGGACTGGTCCGCGAACTCGAGGGTGTAGCGCTGCAGGAGCACCGCGTCCAGACCCGCCTCGTCCAGGAGGACGACCCGCTGCTCGGGGCTGATGATGTCCACGTGGGGCACCTCGGGATGGTGCACGGCGCGCGGGTGCGGGGTGAAGGTCACGGCCACGGCCAGGGCGTCGCGGGCCCGCGCCAGCTCGACGACCCGGCGCAGCACCTCCCGGTGGCCGCGGTGCACGCCGTCGAAGTTGCCCAGGGTGACCACGGTGCGCGGCAGGTCCGTGGGGACCTCGTCCAGGCTGTTCCAGACCCGCATCAGAGCGCCCCCGCCTCGGCCGGGCGGGCGGGGCGGTGCGTCAGCAGCCAGATCAGGCCGACCACCGGCAGCACGAGCGGCACGTAGCCGTAGCCCGCGCCGAACCGGGACCACACGGTGTCGTGGGCGAACATCCCCGGATCCAGGACGGTCCACAGGCCCACGCCCACCACGCCGGCCAGCTCCACGAGCACGGCGCCCAGCGCCACGGCCCAGGCGCGCGCGCCGGAGCGGGCGAGCGCGAACGTCGCCACGATGTACACGACCGCCGCGACCGCGGAGAGCGTGTACGCCACGGGGGCGGCGTCGAACTGCGTGAGGATCTGGAAGAGGCTGCGCGCGCTCGCCGAGAGGGCGAACACCGCGTAGACCATGACGATGATCCGGCCGAGACCCTGGTTGCGCGCGGGGGCGCCGTCGCTGGGTGCCATGTCCATCCTCCTCACCACTGCCCGAACCAGATGACCTGCATGCGGTGCAGCATCACGGCGATCGTGGGCCCGACCACGGCCAGCACGAGGTTGGACCACCGGGTCTTGTCCGTGACGGCCCAGCCCACGGCGATCACCGGCACGATCAGGGCGGTGAGGATGTAGCCCCAGAACTCCCAGCCGGGGCCGTTCAGGGTGTCCCCGCCGAGCTGGCGGACGGCGGCGGCCGCCGCATAGACGAGCGTGAACAGCTCGACGGCGGCCACCGAGAGGATCGAGGCGTCCGCGGGGTGGCGGCGGATCGCCGTCATCACCACGCAGACGACGAACGAGACGGCACCGATCACCAGTCCCGTCCAGAACCAGGCGTCGAGGATCATGCGGTCCTTCCCTGTCCCGGCCCCTCGGCCGGGGCGAACACGAGCTGGGGCTTGGCGACGTCGGCGCCGCGGCGGCGCACGTCGGAGACGAGGGCGATGACGCGGCCGTCCGGCGCGCGCCCGGCGACGAGCGTCTCACCCGTGCCGGTGGGCGCCACGACCCGCCCGAAGGCGAGCTCGTGGGCCTCGTGCTCCGTCAGCTCGCGCACCGGGAAGAGCCCGGCGGCGGCCTCGGAGAGCTCGGTCATCGCGAACCGCTCCGCGAGGGCCTCGAGCGAGAGCGCGTCGGCCACGTCGAACGGGCCGACGGCGGTGCGGCGCAGCGCCGTGAGGTGCCCGCCGGTCTCGAGGGCCTCGCCCAGGTCGCGGGCGAGCGCCCGGATGTAGGTCCCGGACGAGCAGCGCACGGTGACGTCGAGGTCGACCAGCCGGCCGCCGTCGAGCCGGCGCAGCTCGTGCACCGTGAACTCGTGCACGGTGACGGGGCGGGCGTCGAGGGTGACGTCCTCTCCCGCGCGGACGCGATCGTAGGCGCGCCGGCCCGCCACCTTGACGGCGGAGACGGCCGAGGGCGCCTGCAGGATCTCGCCCGTGAGGGCGGCGACCTGCTCGGCCACGCGCTCGGGCGTGACGGCGTTGGCCAGCCGGGTCTGCACGACCTCGCCCTCCGCGTCGTCCGTGACGGTCGACTGCCCGAGCCGGATCGTGGCCGTGTACGTCTTGTCCGTGCCCGTGATGGCGGTCAGCAGGCGCGTGGCCTTGTTGACGCCGACCACGAGCAGGCCCGTGGCCATGGGGTCCAGGGTGCCGGCGTGGCCCACCTTGCGGGTGCCCGCCAGCCGGCGGACCCGCCCGACGACGTCGTGCGAGGTCCACCCCTGCGGCTTGTCCACGAGGACGACCCCCGACGCCTCCGTTCCCGGCGCGTCGGGGGCCTGTCCCCCGGTGCTGCGTGCGCTCACCGTGCCGCGGGCCTCAGGCGCGCGGGGCGTCGTCGGCGTCGGCGTCCGGCTCCGCGGTGCGGTACGGGTCCGCGTCACCGGCGTACGACGCGCCCTCGCGCGCCTTCGCCAGCTCGGCGTCCCGCTCCTTGGCCGCGCGGAGGACGTCCTCCAGGTGTGCGGCCGCCTCGGGGACGGTGTCCGCCACGAACTCGAGGGTGGGCACCAGGCGGATGGTGAGCCCGCGGCCCACCTCGCGGCGCAGGATGCCGCGGTTGTCCTGGATGCCCTCGTGGGCGGCGGCCACCGTGGCCTCGTCGCCCAGGACGGTGTAGTAGACGGTGGCGTGCTGCAGGTCGTTGGTCACGCGGACCTCCGTCACGGTGACGGGCTCCACGCGATCGTCCTTGACGCCGCGGCGCAGCGCCTCGGCCACGAGGACCTTGATGCGCTGGGCCAGGCGGCCGGCGCGTGCCGGATCGGCCATGGTGCGGTTCCTTCCGGTGGTGATGGTTCAGAGGGTGGGACGCGGAAGGCGGGGGCCCGTGCGGGCCCCCGCCCCGGCCGTCAGACGCGCGGCTTCTCCTGCATCTCGAAGGTCTCGATCACGTCGCCCTCCTTGATGTCGTTGAAGCTGCCCAGGCCGATGCCGCACTCGTAGCCCTCGCGGACCTCCGTGGCGTCGTCTTTGAAGCGGCGCAGCGACTCGATCTTGAGGTGATCGGAGACCACCACGCCGTCGCGCACCAGGCGGGCCTGGGCGTTGCGGCGGATGAGGCCCGAGCGCACGAGCGAACCGGCGATGTTGCCCCACTTGGAGGAGCGGAACACCTCGCGGACCTCGGCCGAGCCGAGCTCGACCTCCTCGTACTCCGGCTTCAGCATGCCCTTGAGCGCGTTCTCGATGTCGTCGATCGCGTCGTAGATCACGCTGTAGAAGCGCATGTCCACGCCCTCGCGGTCGGCCAGGTCGGCGACCCGCTCGGCGGGGCGCACGTTGAAGCCGATGATGATGGCGTTGTCCACGGTCGCCAGGTTCACGTCATTCTGCGTGATGGCGCCGACGCCGCGGTGGATGACGCGCAGCTGCACCTCGTCCTCGCCGACCTCGATCTTGAGCAGCGAGTCCTCGAGCGCCTCGACGGCACCGGACGCGTCGCCCTTGATGATGAGGTTGAGCGTGTCCAGCTTGCCCTCGGCCACGGCCTGGTCGAAGTCCTCCAGGGTGATGCGCTTGCGGCGCTTGGCCAGCTGGGCGTTGCGGTCCGCGGCCTCGCGCTTCTCCGCGATCTGGCGGGCGGTGCGCTCGTCGTCGGTGACGAGGAACGAGTCGCCGGCACGCGGCACCGTGGACAGGCCGAGCACCTGGACGGGACGCGACGGATCGGCCGCCTCCACGGCGTTGCCGTTCTCGTCGAACATGGCGCGCACACGGCCGTGGGCGGAGCCCACCACCATGGTGTCGCCCACGCGCAGCGTGCCGGTCTGCACCAGCACGGTGACGACGGCGCCGCGGCCCTTGTCGAGGTTGGCCTCGATGGCCACGCCGCGGGCGGCCTTGTGCGGGTTCGCCGTGAGCTCGAGGGCGGCGTCCGCGGTGAGCAGGATCGCCTCGAGCAGCTGGTCGATGTTGATGTTGTTGCGCGCGGAGACGTCCACGAACATCGTGTCGCCGCCGTACTCCTCGGGCACGAGGCCGTACTCGGTGAGCTGACCGCGGATCTTGTCCGGGGCGGCGGTGTCCTTGTCGATCTTGTTGACCGCCACCACGATCGGCACGCCGGCCGACTGGGCGTGGTTGAGCGCCTCGACGGTCTGCGGCATGACGCCGTCGTCGGCCGCCACCACCAGCACGGCGATGTCGGTGACCTTCGCACCGCGGGCACGCATGGCGGTGAACGCCTCGTGACCCGGGGTGTCGATGAAGGTGAGGCGACGCTGCTCGCCCTCGTGCTCCACGGGCACCTGGTAGGCGCCGATGTGCTGCGTGATGCCGCCGGCCTCGCCCTCGATGACGTTCGAGGAGCGGATGGCGTCCAGCAGACGCGTCTTGCCGTGGTCCACGTGGCCCATGACGGTGACGACCGCGGGGCGCGGCTCGAGGTCGGCCTCGTCCTCGTTGGCCGCCTCGGCCTCGAGGTCGATGTCGAAGGCCTCCAGCAGCTCCTTGTCCTCGTCCTCCGGGGACACGATCTGGACCTTGTAGCCCAGCTCGTCGCCGAGCAGCTGGAAGGTCTCCTCGTCGAGGGACTGGTTGGCCGAGGCCATCTCGCCGAGGGTGAAGAGCACCTTCACCAGGTCGGCGACGTCGGCGCGGATCTTCTCGGCGAAGTCGGCCAGGGACGCGCCGCGGCGCAGACGCAGGACGGTGGTGCCGTCACCCTTGGGGACCTTGACGCCGCCGATCTCACGCGTGTGCTGCTGCTCGAACTCCTGGCGCTTCGCGCGCTTCGACTTGCGTCCCCTGCGCGGGCCGCCGCCGCGCCCGAAGGCGCCCTGGGCGTTGCCGCGACCGCCACGGCCGCCCGGGCCGCCGGGACGACCCGGACCGCCACCGGGGCCGCCGCCCGGACGGCCACGGCCGCGGGCCGGCTGCGGGGCCGGGGTGATCTGCTTGGGCATCATGCCCGGGTTCGGACGCGGCCCACCGGGGCGGGGACCGCCGGCGCCCGCGGCCGGGCGCGGACCGCCCGGACGGGGACCGCCGGCACCGGCCGGCGGACGGGGGCCGCCCGGACGAGGCGCGCGGTCCTCACGACCGGAGCGCATGCCCTGCGAGGGGGCGAACGGGTTGTTGCCCGGACGCGGAGCACCGACACGGCCGCCCGGGCGGGCGCCCGGGCGAGGCCCGGCGGAGCCGCCCTTGGGGCTGAACGGGTTGTTGCCGGGACGCGGGGCGCCCGGCTTGGGCGCGGAGGCACCCGGCTTGGGCGCGGCGGCGCCCGGCTTCGGCGCGGCCGACCCCGGCGTGGCCGGCGGCTGCGGGGCCTTCGGCTCGGCCGGGGCGGCCGGCGTCGGGCACGGGGGCCCGCCTGCCGCGGTGCGCCGGG